>NZ_DATCVJ010000430.1:0-21399 GCF_036566945.1 Chitinophaga sp.
GGATGCCAAAGGAATGCCGCTCATAGGCGTGTCTATCCAGGTAAAAGGTACTACTAAAGGCACCATGACCAATGTGGAAGGTGGTTTCAGCCTGTCTGTCAATCCCGGCGATGTGTTGATCATCAGCTTCATTGGTTACGAATCCAAACAGATCACCGTAGGCAGCGATGCCAATATACACGTGACCCTCGCTATTGAAAACAGCCAGCTGGGCGCAGTAGTGGTAACCGCACTGGGTATTAAAAGATCCGATAAATCTATTACCTATTCCACCCAGCAACTGGATGGACTGGAACTGACCAAAGCGAAAGATCCCAACCTGGTGAATACCCTGAATGGTAAAGTCGCTGGTTTAACGATTTCTTCCAGCAGCTCCGGCGTAGGTGGTTCCGCCAAAGTAATTCTGCGTGGTAATAAATCAGGGCTGGGCAGCAACCAGGCACTGTACGTGATCGATGGAGTGCCGATGAACAATACCATTACCAATCAGCCTACCAGCGTATACGGTGGCAGCATGTCGTATGATGGCGGAGATCCGATCTCTAACCTGAACCCGGAAGATATTGAAAACATTTCCGTACTGAAAGGCGCTTCCGCTGCAGCACTGTATGGTAGCCAGGGCGCCAACGGTGTGATCATTGTTACCACTAAGAGTGGCAAGGCTGGTCGTACATTGATTAACTTCTCTTCCGGTTTCAATATTACGCAGGCAGCCTACAAACCGGAATTTCAGAACCACTACGACACCACAAAACAAGGTTCTGCACAAAGCTGGGGAGACAAAATCAACGGCGCACCCGATAATTTGTCTGCCTTTTTCCAAAATGGCACCAACTTTACGAATGCTATCAGCTTGTCTGCCGGTTCCGAGAAAATGCAAACCTATTTCTCTTATGCCAATACCTCCGCCAACGGTATAGAGGATGGCAATAAACTGGGCCGTCATAACCTCACATTTAAAGAAACAGGACGCTTCCTGAATGATAAGCTGACCGCTTCCGCAGATGTGAACTATATGACACAGAAGATTGATAATACACCGCTTTCCGGTTTGTATTTCAATCCACTCACCGGTTTATATCTCTTTCCACGCGGACAGGATATCAGACCTTATAAAGACCAGTTTGAAAAACCAGATCCTTCCAGGAACTTTCTGAATGTACAGAACTGGCCTTTTGATGAAGATATTCAGCAGAATCCATGGTGGATCCTCCACCGCAATACCAACAGTCTTACCCGCAACAGGATACTGGCCAACGCCAACCTGAAGTATGATATCAATTCCTGGTTGAATGTACAGGCAAGAGGAAGTATTGATCGTATCGCGGATGTATATGAACAGAAAATATACGCCAGCTCACAAAAAGCGGTAGCACCTGCCAATGGTTTATATAATTACAACAACAGCACTACCACACAACAGTATGGGGATCTGATCGCCAACTTCAATATTCCGGTTAATGATTTCAAAATTACCGGTGTGGTAGGTGGAAGTATCCGTGATGTAAAAACTACCGGTGTTTTCCTTAACTCAGGACAAGACGGTTTATATATACCAAACGTTTTCACCATTCAGAATATTAAAACACTCAATGGTCGTAATTCCGGCACACAGCTGGAAAATCACGGACAATGGCAATCTGTTTTTGCCAGCGCCAACATCGCCTATAAAGAGTGGTTGTACCTGGATCTGACAGCGCGTAACGACTGGGCATCGAACCTGGCATTTACACCACAGATGTCTTACTTCTACCCTTCTGCAGGTTTGAATGTGATGCTGAGCCAGCTGGTTAAATTACCACAGCAGATTACTTATGCTAAAGTACGCGGCTCCTATGCGATAGTAGGCAACTCTCCTTTAGCGTACCAGAGTAATCCAGCCCCCAATACTTTAGGTACTGGTGGTACCCCTATTGTTAGTGTAGCGGCACCTTTCCGCACACTGAAACCCGAAAAAACAAAATCGCTGGAATTAGGTACCGAATGGCGTTTCTTTGACAGCAGGCTGAGTATAGATCTCACTTACTATAAAACAAATACTACTAACCAGACGATGCAGATTAATGCACCGAATGCCACCCTCTTTGATACTTATTTCATTAACGCCGGTAACATACAAAACCAGGGTGTGGAAGCGGTATTGCGATATGATGTATTGCGTCATACCAAACTGCAATGGAACACGGGAATCAATTTTGCTACGAACGACAATAAAATCATAGAATTATCTCCGTTATCAGACCGTTTCACCTTGAGCGGTGCTTCCGGCGCCAACTATGCTTCTCAGTTTAAAGTAGGTGGTTCCTTCGGTGACATTTATGGTACCGTATTACAACGTGATGCACAAGGCCGCGTTATGATTGACGGAAATGGCAAGCCAATTAAACAAGGCGGAGATATGGTGTACCTGGGCAATGCCAATACCAAATGGCAACTGGGCTGGAACAACAATTTTGTATACAACAACTTCACTTTCTCTTTCCTGATTGATGGTAAGTTTGGCGGCAAGGTAATGTCAGTTACCCAGGCAATGATGGACTACTACGGCGTTTCAAAAATCAGTGGTGACGCCCGTGATGCCGGTGGTGTTAAAGTAAATGGCGTAGATCCGAATGGCAAAGAAGTAACCTCCGTAAATGCACAGGATTGGTATTCTGTGGTGGGCGGCAGAGAAGGTGTATCAGCGGAATACTTATACAGTGCTACCACCATCAGATTAAGAGAAGCCTCCTTAGGTTACACGGTACCGGTGACCAATTCATTTTTGAAAACACTGAAGTTTTCACTGACAGGTCGTAACCTGTTTTATTTCTCTAAGAAAGCGCCATTTGATCCTGAGCAAACCATGTCCACATCAAACGGACTTGGCGGTGTAGATGTGTTTATGTTACCAGCTACGCGTAGTTATGGTCTTACATTAAATGCTTCTTTCTAAATCATTCACGCAAAAACTGACAAACGATGAAATTTCCAAATAAAATGCATGGCTACAAATCCCGTTTATGGGTAGCAGTAGCATTGCTGGTGGCCGGACTGAGTGCATGTACAAAAAATTTTGAAAGATACAATACCAACAATAACGGCGTATCGGAAGATCAGCTGGCCGCAGATTTCAACAATCTCGGTTTATATCTGAAGTCTGCCCAGATGGCTATTTACAATTTCTCCGGCGGCGGTGATCCAAACTCTTTCCAGGTACAACAAAATCTGAATGCAGATTGTTTCTCCGGCTATTTCATGTCGCCAAATCCATTTGGTGGTAATACCAATATGAACTACGGCCTGGTGAGTGGCTGGAATGGGGAAGCCTATAAAGTAGGTTACCTGAGCATCATGTCGCCTATAGCCAGGCTCCGGAAAACAGGTATTGAAAACACCTATCCGGCAGTATGGGCAGTAGCACAAATTTTACAGGTAACGGGCATGAGCCGTGTAACGGATACCTATGGTCCCGTTCCGTATAGCCGTGTAGGTGAGTCTGGCACCGTTCCTTATGATAGTCAGCAGGATATTTATAAACGTTTCTTCCTGGAACTGGATAGTGCCAGCACTTTATTACGCGCCCAGATCAGCAGTGGTACTGCGCTCCCATTTGATTTCGGCAGCTTCGACCTGGTGTACAATGGTAACTTTACACAATGGTTAAAATTTGCCAACTCACTTCGTTTACGCCTCGCCGTACATATTGCCGAAGCCGATAAAGTACTGTCAAAAACAGAAGCGGAAAAGGCCCTGAATCCTGCTAACGGTGGTGTATTGACAGATAATGCCGATAACATGATGGTAAAGGTAACCGGTGATTTCACCAATCCGCTGGTATTTATTGCCCAAAACTGGGCAGATACCCGCGTTAATGCCACCCTGCAGTGTTTCCTGACAGGTTTCAATGATCCGCGTGTAGGAAAGTATATGGATAAATCAACCGATCCCGCTTTCCCTGCACGATATATTGGTATCCGTATGGGTAGCATCACCGGTGCTAATGATAAGAAAGATTATGTTGGCTATTCTTCTATTAACACCAACGACGGTACGGCGCCTTCCTTTACGCTGAAAACACCTGTGCAGTTAATGACGGCTGCAGAAGTATATTTCCTCCGGGCAGAAGCGGTATATCGCGGCTGGTCGAACGCCGGCGGATCGATGCAACAATTATATGAACAGGGTATTACCACTTCTATGGCACAGTGGAAAGTAGTGCCGGGTGGTTATCTTAACAATGATACCAGCCGTCCTGCTCCTTCTGTCGATCCTAAAAAGCCTGGTGATACCATTGTGAACCCATCTAAGATTACGATCAAATGGGATGATGCTGCGAAAGATAGCGTAAAACTGGAACGCATCATTACACAGAAATGGCTGGCCATGTTCCCCGAAGGACAGGAAGCATGGACGGAATTCCGCAGGACCAGTTTTCCGAGATTATTCCCTGTGGTACACAACAATAGTGGCGGTACCATTTCCACTTCAGTACAAATCAGGAGATTGCCTTATCCGCAAAATGAATACAATACCAATCCCGGCACCGTAGCAAAAGGTGTGCAATTGCTGAACGGACTGGATAATGGTGGTACCCGTTTGTGGTGGGATACCGGCAAATAAAATAATATCACATTCCCCGGTGGCTGACTATGTCGTCAGCCACCGGTTATATAAAATTCAACGTTAGCCTGAGCATAGTCCCCAACAAATCAGTCCTGAGATCCGTTAGCCAGGAAACCCGTAACCAAAACTGAACCCTGATTATTTAACATCAAAAATGTTGTTATGAAAACAAGATTCCACTCCTGGCGGCTAATAGCCGCAGGTACTGCCGCTGCCGTTACCCTACTCTTCGCAGCGGCCTGTCAGAAAGAAAATCAAAAAAGTATTGCCCCTTCGGATGTCGCCAACGGCGGCCGAAAAGTCAGCACAGAAACTGTTACCAAAGCTGGTGGTAAATCTGTTTGCTATGTAGAAGTAAACAGCAACAGTTTACTGAATACCGGCAAATACACCTTAACCACTGGTGGGCAGCAACTGTTTGATATCGCCATCATTTTTGCGGCGAATATCAACTACAATACCACCACGCACAAAGCAGTGTTGTACAACAATCCCAATGTATCTAATGTACTGGTGAACAAGGCCACGCAAATAGTGCCGTTGCAAAACAAAGGCATGAAAGTATTGCTGTCGATACTCGGCAATCACCAGGGCGCCGGCTTCTGTAATTTTACCAGCAGAACCTCCGCCCATGCGTTTGCACAACAACTCAGCGACACCGTTACGTATTATGGTTTGGATGGAATTGATTTTGATGATGAGTATGCAGACTATGGCAACAACGGTACCACGCAACCCAACGACAGCTCCTTCGTGATGCTGGTAGATGAATTGCATCAAATAATGCCTACCAAGATCATTTCTTTTTACTACTACGGTCCGGCTGCTTCCCGGCTATCCTGGGGTGGCAAAAAAGTAGGCGACATGGTCAACTACAGTTGGAATGCTATTTACGGTTCTTATTCCGTACCCAATGTAGCCGGACTGGCGAAGAGTCAGTTAGCACCGGCAGCAGTAGATATTCAGAGTACCAGTCAGAGTACTGCCAACTCGCTGGCTACACAAACGAAGAATAATGGCTATGGCGTGTACTTGTGGTATAACCTGACCAGTACCGATAAGCATACTTATTTTTCGGGGGTATCGAGTATCTTGTATGGAAGTAATGTAACGTATACACCGTAAGTACGCGATTTTTTGTCTTTCCCAGGATTATACTGATTTAGATGATTTTCACGATTTTGTTTTTACAGGATTAAAAAAGATTAGCGAAGATTAACATCATGTATTTTTAGTCTTCGCTAATCTTTTTTAATCAAAAAATCAAAAGATAAAAATCGTGAAAATCATCTAAATCAGTATAATCCTGGGAAAGACAAAAACTCGCGTTTACTTTATACTCTCTTCTCTCGCCGATAAGCGGAACCAGTCTTTTGCATAAGGCTTTAACAAGGCCGTAGCAGCGGTAGGTCCCCAGGTACCTGCTTTATATAAATGCAGTTCTTTAGCGGGATATTTTTTCCAGGTATCTACAATAGGCATCACCACTTTCCACGCGGCTTCTACCTGGTCGGCGCGCATAAACAGGGTGGGATTACCATCCAGCACATCGAGCAGCAACGCTTCATATGCTTCCGGGATGGTTTCGGTGTATGATTCCTGGTAGGTGAAGTCCATTTCTACCGGCTTCAGTTTCATTTTGAGGCCGGGCACTTTACTTTCAAACAACAGGCTTATTTCCAGTTCTGGTTGTATGCTGATGATTAGCCTGTTTGGCGTGAGGTCATCTTTAAAAATTTTATGGGGAGAATCTTTAAACTGTACTACTATCACCGACGACTGCACAGGCATGGATTTGCCGGTACGTAAAAAGAAAGGAACGCCTTTCCATCTTTCATTGTCAATGAATAAGCGTGCGGCAACAAAGGTTTCGGTATTGGAGGCAGACAGCACATGTTCTTCCTTACGATAAGGCAGACGTGGTGTTCCGTGTACATTACCGGCGGTATATTGTCCGCGGATTACGTTTTTAAGCACCTGTGCCGGCGTATAGGGGCGGATGGCTTTCAGCACTTTTACTTTGGCGTCACGAATCAGTTCTGATTTATAAAACTCCGGGGAGTCCATAGCTACAATGCACAGCAGCTGCAACAGGTGATTTTGCACCATATCGCGTAAAGCGCCGGCGCCATCGTAATAGCCACCCCGTTTGCCTACGCCCACTTCTTCGGCCACGCTGATCTGCACATGATCGATATATTTTTTATTCCATAGTGGTTCAAATACGTAGTTGGCAAAACGGAATGCCATAATGTTTTGTACCGCTTCTTTACCCAGGTAGTGATCTATGCGATAGATTTGCTTTTCTGCAAATCGTTTCGTTAAAAAGCGATTGAGTTTTTTAGCGGTGTCGAGGTCGGTACCAAATGGTTTTTCCACTACGATGCGATCAAGGCCATCACGGTTACAGAGGTTATGTTTGGCTAAGCCTTCTGCTATGATTTCGATGAAGCGGGGTGCCACGGCAAAATAAAAGATGCGGGTACTGCTTTTCTTCTGCTTTTTCTCGAAGGCATCCAGCTTTCCTTTCAGCCCTGTGTAGGTTTCTGCTTTCAGGAAATCGCCCTGCAGATAGTTAATGTTTTTAGCAAATCCTTCCCATTCTTTTTCGTCGGCCTTTCCGTTCCGGCTAAACTCGTTGATACCTGCGAGCAGGTCCAGTTTAAAAGCAGCTTCATCTTCTGCCAGAAAATCCACACAATAGATGGTGAATACGGGCGGAAGGTGCTTGTCTGTGTACAAATTATAAAGTGCCGGAATCAGTTTTCTTTTTGTCAGATCCCCTTTAGCGCCGAAGATGGTGATAGCGGCGGGGATTATTTTTCCAGGTTTCATCGAAGCATCGGTTTATAGTCCTGTAATTTAAGCATCAATTCCCGGAATATGGCAATACAATTTTGCCCGCGAGGTATACCATCTTCTCAACCGGTACTGATGGGGAAGATAGCAACCTACATGGCAACAGTTTTTTTTACAATATGAATGGGCCTCAGCGTTTGTGCACGTAGCCGGCGGCTTGCTTTAAGGCTTCGATGCCATTGGCCAGGTATACCATGGGGGCATTCCAGTTGATGGCGATTTCGTTGGAAGCATATGCCTGGTCATGATCTATATAGGCTGTTTCCGGCGCTGTAAACAGGTAGTGCACTTTATCCTGCATGCCGGGGTTAGGCCCTGCTACCAGCAAGCCGGGAACGGGATCTACGATCCCATCAGCCACCGAAGGGCGATGATGCGGATGCATGGGGGATTGTGTACCCGTGCCGGTTAAAAAGGAGTAGTAGGTGGCATTGCGGCCCAGCAAATAATCGAGGTTGGTTAATGCGCCATTGATATACTTCCGGTCACGGGTAAGCCTATACGCATTTAGTAGCAACACCCCTTCGTTGGCGGCAACGGAATTACTGCCCCAAATAAAATCGCGGGCAGATTGTCCCATGACGGTCCGGAAAGCGCTGCTGCCAGCCTTTTCCAGATAAGTGTTGGCTATATCGAGTACGCGTGTACGCATGAACGTTACCGTGGCCGTAGTGCTGGCTGGTAAATTTTTCGCGCGCAGCATAGCATAGTATCCCAGCATAGCTACATCCGCCCAGGCTGGCAGATTTACTTTATCAGACATATGCTGTTCCACGATAGTGAAGTATTGGGGATCGCGGGTGGTGATATATAACTCTGCTGCTGCCCATAACCATTCATCATTAAAATATTTATCACCATAGGGCCCGGTGGTGATAGCCGGGAGATATGTTTTATTCAACGCTTCCTGGTTATACGCCAGCGATGGAAATGCCTTAGCCCATGCCCAGGCTTTGGCGGCCGCTTTGTGGCAACTATCTGCCAGCTGCGGATTAAACGGCTTCAACACCCGTGCTGCCTGTGCTGTTACAGCGGCAAAGTCCAGTGCAGCCGCAGTGCCTTTGGCTACCACATAGCGGGGGGCTTTGGTAACACCCG
Organism: Chitinophaga sp.; assembly: GCF_036566945.1. Taxonomy (GTDB): domain Bacteria; phylum Bacteroidota; class Bacteroidia; order Chitinophagales; family Chitinophagaceae; genus Chitinophaga. Next base: position 8,563 of record NZ_DATCVJ010000430.1, read on the forward strand.
GCATCACCATACCATCGAAGACAGCATTGGTACATTTATTATACACGCCACCATCTGCAGGGTCCTGCATGGTAAGCATCCAGCGGAGATTGTACATCACCTCGTTGAGGAGGTCCGGTATGGCATCGGCGCTCTCGGGAATATTCGTGGGTAGTTGTTTAAAGTAATCGGGGAAATCTTCATAGGCCGCCAGCAGCGTGCCCATGGTGATGCCGGAGTTTACGATGTATTTGTTGTAATCTCCTGCATCATACCAGCCACCCGGTGTAGCGATCACGGTACCTTCCGGACGTACCGTGCTGGCGGCGCCGGCATGCACCAATACCTGCGTGTCCGGATGCCCGGCGGGCCGATGCCATTTGCCGGCGAAACGCGCTTCCAGCGGCATGTCGGAACGCTGGTAATAGTATCCTTTCAGGCTGGCTATACCAACAGGACGATGTACGTCGTTGCCGATCGTGAAGCTACGGGATTCCCCGGTAGCAGGCACGTATATAATGTAGCTGCCGGCAGTAGTCAGGGCGGAGAAGTCTGCGATCCTGGTTTTGGTAGCCGACCAGGCAGACGTTTTTTCTTCGCTTAATACGCCGCGGAAAACGGTATCCCGTTCCTTTATAATGTAGAAGGGATTGTTTGAAACCGGTATGGTCACCACCGCCAGTTTCGGCGCATAGGGGTAAAATCCTGCCTGATTTAACCGGATGGTGGTCGCCACCTGTTGCGCATACCCGGGAAGTGCCGCTGGTAGCAGCAGCAGGGAGAGTGCCACTTTATTTTTTAACATGGAATTTTAGTTTTAACCTGACTGTTAATATAATCGATTTTCCGGCATTATTATAGCGGATTCCCTTCTCCCGGAAATATACCGGCAAAACATACGGGGCTGCGGTTTCGGGGAATAAAACTTACATTAGCACCGCAGTAAATTTATATGAGCATTTCAAAAACCACCTTACAGCAATTATTATTTGAGTTAGCCGGCGTATTACCTGCCGATACCACCGCGCTATTTGCGATGACCCGGGAAGTGAAGCTGGAAGCCAATGAGGTCTACATCCGCGAGGGAGAAACAGAACGCCGCCTGGCTTTTATTGAACAGGGCGTGATGCGCGCCTATATTGTAAAGGATAACGGTGACGAAGCTACGTTGTTTCTCCGTTGGGAGGAACAATTTATTGCCTCACACGATACTATCATCAACCGGCAGCCCTCCCGCTTTATCTATCGGGCGCTGGAGCCTACCACCTTACTGGAAATGGATTATGATGTGCTGGAAGCAGTATTGAAAACCCATCCTGAATACGAGCCATTGCGGAATTTTTTCCTGATGCGCATGTTATCTGAATCGCTGAAGATGATGGAATCCTTTGTTACCCTATCTCCGGAAGAACGTTATCGTAACCTGCTCACGGAGCGGTTCGACCTGGTAAACCGCGTACCTGATAAATATATTGCCTCCATGCTGGGCATTACGCCGGTGTCACTTAGCCGTATCAGAAAACGCATGCATAACAAAGGAAAACGTGGAAATTAACCTTTGTTAAGATCGGAAATTATCCTTTGTTAACGGCATCTGCCCTACCCCTGCGCTACATTTGGGTCATAAAAATTCATGGCGTATGGACCCGATAGTAACGGCTGCAGGTAAGATTTTCATTTATTCCGCTCTCCGATATTTTGCACTGGCAGGTATTCCCTTCCTGTTATTTTACCTGCTGCTACCCAACAAACTTAACCGGTTTAAGATACAGCAGAAGCTGGCTTCCAAAAAGGATTTCCTGCGGGAAATATGGTATTCTATGCAAAGCACATTAGTATTTACCTGCATTACCATGGTATTGTTATTTACGCCACTGCGGCAGTACACGATGATTTACGATCAGCTGTCGGACTTTCCGCTGTGGTATGTAGGCGTGAGCGTAGTGCTGAGTCTTATTGTACACGACACCTATTTCTATTGGATGCATCGGATCATGCATCATAAAAAACTGTTTAAGCTCACGCATGTAGTGCATCACGAAAGCACCAACCCATCTCCCTGGACTTCCTATAGTTTTCATATGGCCGAAGCCGTTGTAGAAGGCGGTGTGTTAATAGTGATCGCATTTGTGATGCCGTTGCATCCTTTGTCTATACTGCTTTTCACCGTGAGCGGCTTTATCATCAATGTATATGGACACCTGGGCTACGAGATCATGCCCCGCTGGTTCCGCCATTCCTGGGCGTTTGAAGTATTCAACACTTCTGTACATCACAACCTGCATCATAAAAAATTCAGGGGTAATTATGGACTTTACTTTCGTGTATGGGACCGCGTTATGGGTACCGAACACCCTGACTATGTAAAAGAATTTGACCGGGTACAGGTAAGCCGTTTTAGTGAGCCGTTGGTAGCTAAGTATTAGCTGAATAGTGGGCAGGACAATATGTTCCCCGCAAGCGTATTTTCCCGCAAAGGCGCAAAGCAGCAAAGCAGCAAAGATTTTGAAGCGAATTTTAAGCAAGCAAAATAGTTTGTATAATCTTTGTTCCTTCAAAATCTTTGCTGCTTTGCGTCTTTGCGGGAAAAATTGTGCTCAGGTGTGGGTATATGCCTAAAGATAAACGACTGGCTCTTAAAATTCTCCACCAAAATACTTACTTAAATAATATTTTATTTTATGTTATATTACGGAACACACAATCGAGATCTTTCTAATGACACAAAACAAGGGCTTAAAGAAAACACTGACTCCCTTTATGCTGTGGGGGCTTGGAGTAGGATACGTAATTTCAGGAATGTACTTTGGCTGGAATCTTGGACTTGAAAAAGGTGGCACCGGGGGTATGGCCATTGCCACCCTTGTGATCATGGTGATGTATGTAACCTTTACATTCAGTTATGCCGAACTGGCCTGTGCTATTCCCAAAGCAGGCGGCGTATTTGATTATGCCAACAGGGCTATGGGCAAAAATATCGGCTTTATTGCGGGTATTGCCCAGGTAGTAGAATTTATATTGGCGCCTCCCGCCATTGCTTTCGCCATCGGCGCTTACTTCAATGCTTTTTTCCCACAGGTACCGATACTGGTCAGTGCTATTGCTATCTATTTTGTGTTTACCGCCCTGAATGTATATGGTGTAAAAGCCGCCGCTTCGTTTGAAGTGATTGTGACTATTTTTGCGGTGGGAGAACTGTTGTTGTTTTCGGGCTTGTCTTTGCCTAAATTCGAGGTAGCCAATCTTACGCGCAATGCCTTTCCTAATGGCTGGGGCGGGGCTTTTGCCGCGATTCCTTTTGCCATCTGGTTTTTTCTGGGCATAGAAGGGATTGCCAATGTAGCCGAAGAAACAAAAAATCCACAGCGGGATATCAGCAAAGGTTTCGGCTGGGCGATCCTCACACTGGCTATATTATGTGTATTGATATTTATTGCGGCTACGGGTATTGCAGGCTGGGAAGCCATTGTATATAAAAACGGGATCAGTGGAGAAACTTCCGACTCTCCCCTGCCATTGGCGCTGGCTAAAATTACCGGCAGCAGTCACCTGATGTATCACCTGCTGATTACTGTGGGGCTATTCGGACTGGTCGCCTCTTTTCACGGGCTAATTTTAGCGGCGGGGCGCTCTACCTACGAAATGGGCAGGGTGCATAATTTACCGGCTTTGCTGGGCAAAATATCGCCCCGCTTTCATACGCCTGCCGATGCGCTGATCGGCAATATGGTGATTGGTATTTTAGCGCTGCTCTCGGGCAAAACAGCGGAGATTATTATCGTGTCTGTTTTTGGCGCGCTCACCTTGTATATCATTTCCATGGTGTCTATTATCATATTGAGAAAACGGGAACCGGAATTGCCTCGTCCTTTCAAAGTGGCTTTCTATCCGGCATTTCCGCTGATCTCGCTGGTGATCGCCACCATCTCTATTATTGCCATGTTCCTTTTCAACCCGTTGTTGGGAGGCATTTATTTTTCCATATTGGCCATCGCCTTTTTGTTGTACAAAATATTTAAACCCGCCAATACATGACTACATCAGACATATTAGCGTACGTAAAACAGCATCCCTCCGGTAAAGTAAAAGTGGCGGTGACAGATATTGATGGCGTATTAAGAGGTAAATACATTGCCGCAGAAAAGTTTGCTTCCGTAGTAGAAGGCAGACTTGGTTTCTGCGATGTGACCTTCGGCTGGGACATGAGCGATGTGGTATATGATAATGTGAAGTTCACCGGCTGGCATACCGGTTATCCCGACGCCACTGTAAAAATTGATCTCAGCACCTTTCGTAAAATTCCCTGGGAAAACGATGTACCTTTTTTCCTGGGAGATTTTGTACAGGAAGATGAGGCGCCTACCTACACCTGTCCAAGACAGCTGTTGCGTAAAGTGATGGGCGATGCCACTCAGAGTGGTTTTGTGCCTTATTTTTCGCAGGAGTTTGAATGGTTCAATTTTGCAGAAACACCGGATACGGCGCATCAGAAGCAATTCCGCGATCTTACGCCCTTAACACCGGGTATGTTTGGCTACTCTATTTTACGGAGTGCGTTGAAAAACGACTACATGAGCAGCCTGTTTGAACAACTGGTAAAATTTGATATTCCGGTAGAAGGTTTGCATACAGAAACGGGGCCCGGCGTATATGAAGCGGCCATTAAGTATGCTACCATTTTACAGGCAGCAGATCAGGCGGTGTTGTTTAAAACAGCCGTAAAAGAAATTGCCTATAAGCATGGGATACTGGCTACTTTTATGGCCAAGATCAATGAACATCTTCCGGGATGCAGCGGGCATGTGCACCAGAGCCTGTGGGATCTGGAAAATAAACACAATTTATTTTACGATGAGAAAGATGCGCGCAAAATGAGTGCGCTGATGAAAAGCTATATAGCAGGGCAGTTGCATTGTTTACCGCAGATTCTTCCCATGATCGCGCCTACCATCAACAGCTACAAACGCCTGGTAGAAGGCGCCTGGGCTCCTACTACCCTCACCTGGGGCATTGATAACAGAACCGTGGCTTTAAGGGCATTACCCGGTAATATAAAGGCCACCCGACTGGAAACAAGAGTAGTAGGATCAGATACCAATCCTTACCTGGCATTGGCTGCCTGCCTGGCTGCCGGCCTGTATGGTATCAGAAATAACCTGTTGCTCGAAAAAGAAGCCACCATCGGCAATGGGTACCGCGACACCTCAAATGGTGTATTACCACAGAACCTTCATATAGCCACCCAGCAAATGAAGGAGTCGGCACTGGCAAAAGAATTATTCGGGGCTTCTTTCGTGGAACATTTTACGCTAACGAGAGAGTGGGAATGGAAACAATACGCAAAAGCAGTCACCGACTGGGAATTGAAAAGATATTTCGAAATCATCTAAGCATCAGCATATGGCATTTCAGTACAATTTTCCAACGACCATCCGTTTCGGAGCGGGCGCAATCAAAGAATTACCTGCTTACCTGCAGAAAAACGGACTAAAAAGACCACTGATCGTCACAGATCCTACCGTGGCAGAACTCTCCTTTTTCAAAGGCATTGTGGCAGATCTTCATGCACATCAGTTTTCGGTAGAAGTATTCAGCGATATTCATAAAAACCCTGTCAAAAGCGACGTATACAAAGGCACCGCCGTTTGGGATGATACCAACCGCGACTGCATCATTGGTATTGGCGGTGGCGCGGCCATCGATGTGGCCAGGGCGATGGTACTGCGGGTGAATCACCGCGAAGACCTGTTTAAATACGATGACCTCATCGGCGGTGATATTTACGTTACCAACGATGTTCCTCATTTCATCACTGTTCCTACTACTGCCGGCACCGGCAGCGAAGTAGGCAGAAGTGCGATCATTGCAGATGATGAAACGCATCAGAAAAAAATACTCTTCTCTCCTAAACTCATGGCGAAAATTGTATTTGCAGATCCGGAGCTGACCATGGAACTGCCGCCCTTCATCACCGCGGCAACTGGCATGGATGCGCTCACCCATAACATGGAAGCATTCCTGGCAAAAAATCCACATCCCCTTTGTGATGGTATTGCGCTGGAAGGGATCTATCTCATAAATAAATCATTGGTAAAAGCCACCAACCGCCCCGACATAGAAAGCAGAAGTAATATGCTGATGGCTTCTATGATGGGCGCCATCGCCTTTCAAAAAGGATTGGGCGTAGTACACTCGCTGGCACATCCTTTGTCGTCCCTGCTGGATACCCATCACGGACTGGCCAATGCAGTGAATATTCCGTACGGAATGCAATTTAATATTGCCGGATTTGAAGATAAATTCCGCCGCATCGCCAGAACACTGGAGCTAAAAGAAGAAACCGGCGAAGCCGTGGTGCAATACCTGTTCGAGCTGAATGCACAGGTCAACATCCCCCATCATCTCCGGGACATTGGCGTAAAAGAAGCACACATCGAAACACTGGCAGACCTGGCCCTGGCCGACTTTGCGCATCCCAACAATCCTAAACCGGTATCCAGGGAAGACTTCAAACAGTTGTACCTAAATGCATTATAGACATGAAGAAAAAGATAGGGATCAGTCTTACGGAAGCCAGTGCCGCCAATTATGAAAACTGGTTTACGCCCGGCGATCTGGGCGAAGAGATAGAGCTGGTGATCCTCTCCTATCTCCTCAACAACGTGGAAGACATCAGCACCTGTGATGGTTTTGTATTAACCGGCGGCGTGGATGTACTACCATCTTACTATGGTGGGGCAGAAAATTATCCACACCAGCCTGCTCACTTTTCACCGGAAAGAGATGCCTTTGAAAAAGTGATCTACGAGTATTCACAACAACAACGCATCCCGGTACTGGGCATCTGCCGCGGCTTACAATACATCAATATCCTGGAAGGCGGCAAAGTGTATGAAGACATTGGAGAAGCGGCCAACCAAATACATAAAAAGGACGTAGTGGATAAAATACATGAAGTGCATATCAGGAAAGATACGCTGCTTCATACCATCACCGGCCTGGATACCGGACAGGTAAACAGCGCACATCATCAGGCCATTCATCCCGATCACCTGGGCCTCAACCTGATGGTCAGCGCCACTTCCGGCGACAACATCATTGAAGGCATTGAGTTTAAAGATAAAACAGACAAAGCATTTCTGCTTTGTGTACAATGGCATCCGGAAAGAATGCCAGAAAAGGAAAGCAATCCTCTCTCTCAAAAAATCAAAGATCAATTTATTCAAGCAGTAAGAAACCATTCAAAATGAAGATCGTCAATCCGGCTACCGCAGCAACTATCAAAACAATCCGGGATGACCTGGATACCAAACTTATTGATAAATACCTGTTCCTCAAACTGGGACAAGTCTATTGGGTAAAAGTTCCCCTGAGCGAGCGTATAAAAATCATCGGCAAGTTTAGTGCGCTGCTGGAGAAAAATATCGAGAAACTGGCCGCCATCCTTACTTCTGAAACCGGTAAGCCACTACAACAATCCCGCAATGAAATTAATGGCGCCAGAACCCGCATACAGTGGATGCTGGACAATGCAGAAAAATACCTGGCAGATGAATGGGTGACCAATACCGATACTTTAAAAGAAAAAATATCCTACGAACCACTGGGCGTGATCTGTAATATTTCTGCCTGGAATTATCCATATCTCGTAGGCGTCAATGTATTTATACCCGCGCTCTTAGCCGGCAATGCCGTATTATACAAGCCTTCTGAATATGCTACACTCACCGCCATAGAAATAGATAACTTACTGAAGCTGGCCGGCGTGGAAGAAAATGCATTCAAAGTAGGCATTGGCGGCAAAGCGGCTGGTGAAAAACTGCTGAACCTAAAATTTGATGGTTACTTTTTCACGGGCTCCTACAAAACCGGCAAATTCATTTATGAAAAAGTAGCGCCTAAAATGGTGCCCTGCCAGCTGGAGCTGGGAGGTAAAGACCCGCTCTACGTTACCGAAGACATCACCGACATTGACGCCGTAGCCGCTGCTACCGCCGATGGCGCTTTTTATAATAACGGGCAAAGCTGTTGTGCCGTAGAACGCATCTACGTGCACGAAAATGTATACGATGAATATGTAGCAGCCTTTGTAAAAGCAGTACGTTCCTGGAAGCTGGGGTTACCTACAGATGAAGGCGTATACTTTGGGGCATTAACCAGGTATGAACAACTGGAAGTGCTGGAAGAACAAGTGAAGGATGCGAAAGAAAAAGGAGCCACTTTAATACTTGGGGGCAAACGCATTCCGCATGAAGGAAATTTCTTTGAACCTACCATCCTCGTCAATGTGGACAACACCATGAAAGTGATGCAGGAAGAAAGCTTTGGTCCCATTATAGGCATCATGAAAGTAAAAACCGATAAAGAGGCCATAGAACTGATGAATGATACGGAGTACGGACTCACCGCTGCTGTATATTCCAACAGCCAGGAGAGAGCAGAAACCATTCTTTCTCAGGTAAACAGCGGTACCGGTTACTGGAATTGTTGCGACCGCGTTACAGCAGGGTTGCCATGGGCCGGTAGAAAACATTCAGGGATTGGCGCTACGTTGTCGCATCAGGGCATGCGTGCTTTTACGAAAACGAAGTCGTGGCAAATGAAAGGCTGATCATTTTTTCACTATGATATAACATCCATCCTGGCCCGCACCTTCCCGTAGGAAGGTCGGGCACCGGGGCCGGTAGTACCTAAACTACCCAGCACAGGAAAAGATGCGCCGATATTTTCCTCTTACACTGCGCTCACCTTTCATTTTGGATATTACTAATACTTCACGTACGTTTGCACCCACAATTGGTTCCGCCTCCGGGCGGATTAAAAGGGAATCCGGTGTAATACCGGAGCTATCCCCGTAGCTGTGATCCTGCATTCATTTTTTAATGAATCGATTTTCCGGATACTCCATACCACTGTCTGCATGTCCGCAGATGGGAAGGTTGCCGGAAAAGCAGGAGAGCCAGAAGACCTGCCAGCTGTGATCAATCATTCAGCGCTTTCGGGTGAAAGGCCAGGAATGTAAGCCTAACGGCATTATATTCTATTGTGTAAGTATTATTTACCCCTGAGGCGCCTGATGCTGGTGTATATCACCTGCTATTGCGTGTTATTTTTTTTCGGATTCAACATCCGGACCGGGAAAGGCATGTCATTAATCCAAATATCTATTATATGAAAAAACAGTTATTGTCCTCGTTGTTTGTAGCGTTTGCCCTGTTGGTGGCTTCCTGTACAAAAGAAGATGCATTACAACCGTCGCAGTTGCAAAAGCTGGACGCCAACAGTAAAACCGGTATCACCGCCTCACTGATCACCGGTAAATATGCAGATGGTTTCTTCATTGCCAACGAAGGATGGTTCGGCCATGGCACCGGCGATCTCCACTTCTATTCGTATAGTGGTGACAGTTTGGTGCAGGATGTTTATCACCTGGAAAATCCCACCGGCGCATTAGGTGGTGCTTCCAATACCCTGCAATTTGCGACCTTCTTCAACAATAAGCTCTACATCGTAGTAAAGGCAGGCGGACCGCTGGTGGTAACCGATGGCGGCAGCATGGTGGAAACAGGCCGTATCACTACCCTTCCTGGTAACGATGGGCATGCCTTTCTCGGGGTAGATGCTACGCATGGACTGTTGAGTGCCAGCGACGGCGTATATCCTATTACGTTACCTTCTCTCGCAGTAGGTACCAAAGTAAGTGGTGTAGCTGGTTATACCGGCGATATGTTAAAAATCGGCAGCTATGTGTTTGTATTATCTCAAACCGATGGTATCGTAGCGTTGAATAGCAGCACCTATGCGGTGGTGAAGAAATTTGGCGCCGCCTATCTCGCCTTTGCCGCCGGCAAAGATGGTGCAGTATACGCTACCAATGCCGATTCACTGATTCGCATTGACCCCACCACCCTGACACGCACGGCGGTGAAACTGGGTTTTACCGTACCGTCGCCATGGGGTGCATGGCGTCATGCAGGTATCACGGCGTCTACACAAGACAACGCCATTTTTATTGTGCGTAATGTGGGCTTTAGCGGCGGTACACAATTATACCGCTATGTGCTGGGCAATGCTGCTTCGCTGACTACCCCATTTATTACGCTGCCCTCCGGACAGTACTTTTATGGCGCAGGCGCTGCGTATAATAAAGAAAAGAATGAACTGGTAGTGACTACCATCAATGGATCTATGACCGGTAGTATTAACCGCGTATTGATTTATGATGCCACTACGGCTACCCTGAAAAAAACGCTGACATATAATGGTTGGTTTTTCCCGGCCATGCCTGTGTTTCATGAGTAACACGATGTAAAAAATAAAGCGTCGTTGGTCAGTGTGATCAACGACGCGCTGTTTATTCAAATTTGTAATTCATTTCCGGCGTATAAGGATCCATGTTATAACGTCTAACAATAAACGATTAACCAGCCAAATAAAAAAAATCCTACTCCCTGGCGAAAAAACACGCGAAATTCATCCAAATCGCCCCTCCCCCCGGAAACCAGCTCATCTATTTTAAAAACAACAATTCTGTACAGCCCGAACAGGCATACCTTCGAAATCCCGCGCCCATACTGCATCCCATCTCAACGCCTCGCTTACGCTGACGCCTCTGTATACGTCTATAACAATTAACAATTATACTTAATACGATTTTATTTATTAAATAATAATATTTGTTACTAATTTATACAGCAGAATAGATGGCCATTGCCTTTGGGAAACCTGGCTTTTTTCTAGCCATATAAATTGTATTCCACGATATGATTTATATAAAAGAAGAAATATGAATACACTAGATGCCGAATTGGTTGTACGGTTACAAAACCACGAAGTAAGCGCCTTTGATAGCCTATACTGGAAATATCACGAGGCGGTATACCGGAATATTTTCAAATTTGTGAAAGAAGAAGCGATCACAGAAGATATTCTGCAGGATGTATTTACACGCCTATGGGAAAAACGACAGGATATCCGGCCAGACCAATCTGTAAGCGGATGGTTGTTTGTTATCAGCTTTAATATGTGCGTATCTTTCGTCAGGAAAAAGCTCCGTGAACAGGCTTTCCACAAAAATATCTTCCAATCGGATGAAGATGATCCTGTAGCCATTGAGCGGAAAAACATAGACGAAGAACAATATCATTTGCTGGAACAGGCGATTTCAAAACTATCTCCTAAAAAAAGAACGATCGTTACCCGCTGTAAACTCGAAGGGAAAACCTATGAGGAAGTGGCCAATGAATTGAATATTTCCCGCAACACGGTAAAAGAACATTTGTCTGCCGCCATGATCAAACTCAACGACTATATGCAACGCAATGGAGACCATAAATATATTGTACTGCTCCTGCTCTTCTTAAACTACCATGATTCGTAATTAACCAGTCCTGTTTATATTATATTTAAATTAATATTTCTATTTTCTTAAAAAAGTTCCAAAAGAACCCACCCGTTTTAATCAACTGCGCGTATTTAGATTAAACCATCACGCTAGTGCCCAACAGAAAGGAATACCTCAGACAACTATTAAATAAGGAGAACTGGACTGCCGCAGAGCAGGAGTGGATGATGGAATACCTCGATGCCAATGATTTCAGTGAACTCGAAATAGTAGCAGCGGAATATTTTGAGAAAGACATCCTAACAGTAAAGCATATATTAGATAAGCGTCTGTCAGACCGGATGCTGAAAAATATCCATCAACGTATAGGCATAAGAGATAGTTCTTTCAAAGGCATTTTCAGGCTGTATAAACAGAAAATCGCTGCTGCCGCCGTCGTACTGCTACTGGCAGGCGCTGCAGGGTATATGCTGCTGCAACACCGGGTGAAACAAAAAGTATTTGCCACCAATGCAGAAAGACAAACCCTGCAACTACCGGACGGATCAGTGGTGTATCTTGAAAAAAATTCCAGTATTACCTTCCCGGAAGTATTTGATAAAAAAAACCGCGAAGTAACGTTGAAAGGAGAAGCATTTTTTGAAATCAACCATGATGCGAAACATCCCTTCATCATTTCTTCTTCTTTAATAAATACCACCGTACTAGGCACCTCCTTTAATATGGAAGTACACGAAGGCAACATCGCCAGAGTAGTGGTAGTATCAGGAATGGTACAGGTAAATACCAAAGAAGGTGGCTCACATAAAAATGAAGCACTGGTACTGACTGCCAACAAAAGCGCCGTATACCTGCCTGCATCGGAAGATCTGCAGTTAGTCGACGGCACCGACGATGCCAGGTTTTTTGCACAAAAAATGAGTGGCAAATTTATCTATAAAGGAGACCCGCTACTTAAAGTAGCAGCAGACCTGCAAAGATATTATAACGTGCCGGTGGTAACCGATCAACGGTCCGCCCGATGCAGTTTTTACGGATCATTCAACACGGCAGATGACCTGGATAAAGCACTTTCGATAATTGCTTTTTCCTTAGATGCCCGCGTGAAAAAAGATAATACCAACAACGGATATATCATTGTTGGAGGTAATTGCAAATGAGAACAAACGACCGCTATATCGTTAACCAAACATATTCAAGATGAAAAGCTGTTATCAACAACGCTAAACCAAAATTTAAAAGAACGAATCCATTAAGTCTGGTATACTATCCTGGTGACCTTTAGCCTGAATGAAATTCATGCTGGTTAATTAATTGATCAAATGCCGCCCATTTGATCATATGGCCGCCTATTGCCCATACTTACCAACATATAAACAAACCGTAGAATTAACTCAACCTAACTGAATCGTACATGATACAGATTACATCCTTATTGTCAGGCTAGCAATACTGTCATTATATGACTGATTAAAAACACCCTGCGCATGCAGAAGACCCTCTATTGTCCGGTT
>NZ_DATCVJ010000431.1:0-16708 GCF_036566945.1 Chitinophaga sp.
AGATAAAGAAATCATAAAATGGGGGCGGTTGGCACCAAAGAGGAATCATTTTTGTTTTATGCCGGTTAACTAAAAAATTTTAACCATGGCAAAGCATAGCAAGGACGCAGTAAAACAAGAAATTCAGGAATTAGCCATCGGTAACTACAAAAGTTATCCTGCTGATTACGAAGAAGCGCCGGCAGCGGTTTCACAGAACATCCAGTCGTTGGCAAAAGGTTACTGGGATAGTCGCGAGTTCAAGGAAGTAACCCGTGATGAGCAATTAGGCATTCACCTGGAAGATTATCAACACTGGACAAAGGAGGCGTATGATGCCTTTACGAAGGCCAATCAACAGTCTATGAACTGATTTCACCACGCATGATTTATTATGAAGATAGCCCCGGTACTCACGTGCCGGGGCATTTTTGTGGAATCTGCAACTATTTAAGGAAACAGATTGTTTATCTATAACGGTGGATTCACTGCCATATAATGTAGTGGGCACTACACCTGCTTGGTGAATTAAATCTGCAACTACCCCTCATGAGCTGGTGTTCGTAACCCCCTGATTGCATTGGGCCTGTGGCTGAACCTGCCATTAATCCTAAAACTTCAGCGCATGAAAAAGCTCGTATGTCTGTTGATGATCCTGGGTGCCGCCTGGCGGTTGTGTGCTCAGACTGCTCCTGTTGCGGCAGTTGTTATACAGGATGAGGACCTGGTAACACAAATTTTCGGTAAAAACAAAGAATCATTACTCGATGAATTACTGGAGATATCTCCGGTAGAAATGCAGGCATTTCAATCCACTTTACTGGAGTATGAAACAGAAAAAAGTCCGTGGTTAGCGGAGCGGATTGCTTTATTGAAGATGTATAATGAAGAGTTTTCTTCTCTCGACGAGCGTAAAATGAATTCACTCACGAGGCAGTTCATTAACAACGACCTTGAATTCGGACGTTTACAAATGCGCTATTTCAGGCGGATGAACAAGTTGTTGGGCGCTACCCGGGCAGCTAAGTTTTTCCAGCTGGATAATTACCTGGAGCAGTCGTCCCGGGTATTTTTGCAAAACAAGCTGCCATTTATTAAGGAGCTGGAAACAGGCAAACAGGCGTTTTCGCGCGACAGTAAGCCGCTTACCAGCAGATAGTCATGTAGGTTAGATGGCTTCTTCTACAAAATCTTCGCTACGTGGAATAGCTTTGAATTTTTCGAGCAAGTCAGCCGGGAGTCCTGTCAGCTTCCGTTTACGGGTATCTATCCACGCACCGTCTACCAGTACGGTAGCGGATTTAGTGCCATCTCCCCGGAAAATTTCATGTTTAATAGACCAGCGGGAGGCGTCTGCCTTGCATTTTGTCATTTCGCAGGTGACCTGCACTTTGTCGTTCGCGCCAATTTCCCGATGGTAGAAAAGTTCTTCGCGGAAGAGGATAGGTCCTATTTGCAGTTGCACAAAATGAGTGGCGTCAAGCCCTATTTTATCCAGCATGCTTAAACGTGCCTGGGCGGCAAAGTCGGCGTAGGCCGAGTGCCGCAGGTGCATGTTCGCATCTATCTGTGACCATAATACCGGTCCTTCAAAAAATGTGTTCATCCTTAAATTTACGAAAAAGCGGCATAACATGGCCGTGGAGGAAAGTCGCGTTCAGTAGAAATTTCTACCTATAACGGCTATACGTAAATATGTTTAGCAGCGGAATGCCTGCCAGGGAGCTGGTTCTTAACGAAATTTTTCAACAAAAAAAAGTAAAACAAATTTTTTTAGAATCAATTCCTTTTATACTTTCGCAGCCTGGAGAGTTGGCAGAGCGGTCGATTGCGGCAGTCTTGAAAACTGTTGACTGTAACAGGTCCCGGGGTTCGAATCCCTGACTCTCCGCAAAAAGGGACAAATCATCATCTGTATGATTTGTCCCTTTTTCGTTTTGGGGTGGATGGCCCGAAACGATTCCTGCATCTTCAGTAGGATGTATTTGAAAAAGTATTAGATAGAAACGATATCTTTATTAATCATTCAACATCATTTCGCAACCAATCTAATCTATATGAAAAACTGGTTTTTACTATCCGTTTTCTTAGTTTCTTTCGTTGCCTGCCAACAGCAAACAAATGAAAAATCCTTCATTGCTATTGAAGGAATCGACTCAACCATTCAGCCGGGCGATAATTTTTATAATTATGTAAATTTAAAATGGTATGATACCGCACAAATACCACCCAGCCAGTCGGGCGTAGGTGCATACCGATTTATGAACTATCAGCAACGTCTCAAGTTACAGGGCATCCTTGACAGCGTATCAAAAAGTAATAATCCCCCCGGCAGCCTTGAACAAAAGATCGGTGATTTCTATGCTTCCGGAATGGATACCAATGTCATCGATCAGCGTGGCTTTGAGCCACTCAAAACCGGGTTGCAGCGGATCAATGCCATCACCAGTATTGCTGATATGCTTACATTCATGGCGGAAGAAACCAAATTGTCAAATATCTCCCTTATTGATTTTCAAGTTTCGCCCGATCAGGAAAACAGCAGCATGAATATGGGACATATTTATCAAACTGGTATCGGCATGCCTGACAGGGATTATTATTTCAAGACTGACACCTCCACCATTGCTATACAGCAGGCATATAAAAAATATCTCACAGATCTTTTTATGCTGACTGGAAGCGATACTGCGTTAGCGCAAAAAAATGCAGCACTTGTTTACAATATTCAAAAGCAGCTGGCAACATCGCATAAAACCAATATTGAGCTGCGGGATATAAAAGCCAATTTCCATAAAGTAGGGCTGGTCGCTTTAAATAAGCAACAACCCAATATAGGTTGGACAACTTTCTTCCAACATCTGGGTGCTACCATTGATTCACTGGATATAGCCCAACCAGGTTATTATGACAAATTGAACACACTCCTCAAATCGATCCCGCTCGAGGATTGGAAAGTATACCTGAGCGCAAATTATATTAGTACCTATGCAGACTACCTCAGCAAACCCTTTGTAAATTCATCCTTTGAATATAATAAAGTCCTTACGGGACAGACCATGCAAAAAACGCGCGGCGAGACCATGTCAGGCGTGGTAGATACCTATCTTGGCCAGGCATTGGGACAATTATATACGAAGCTATATTTCCCGGAGTCGGCTAAAACACGGATGCTGGAGCTTGTGAATAACCTGCAGAAGGCGTTCGCCAATAGGGTGGACAAGCTGGACTGGATGAGTGACAGCACCAGGGAAAAAGCTAAGGTGAAATTATCTGCTATCACCAAAAAGATCGGATACCCCGATAAGTGGCGCGAATACAACAATGTAAATATTGTGAGGAATAAATATTTTGAAAATGTGGTAGCGGCGGCCGCAAACAACTTCCAATACAACCTCGCCAAATTGGGGAAGCCGGTTGATAAGACTGAGTGGTTCACTACACCTTCCACCGTTACAGCTTATAACAATCCTTCCGCCAATGAGATTGTGTTCCCCGCCGGAATTCTGCAGCCTCCCTACTTTGACAACAACGCTGACGACGCGCTTAACTATGGTGGCATTGGCATGGTGATCGGGCATGAAATGACGCATACGTTTGACGATCAGGGTGCCCAGTTTGATAAAGACGGTAACGTAAAAAACTGGTGGACACCTGAAGACTATAAGAAGTTTAAGGCCAAAACACAACAGGTCATTGATCTGTACAGTACGTTCACCGTACTGGATAGCATTCATGTAAAAGGTGCGCTTACAGTAGGAGAAAACACAGCGGATATCAGCGGAATAGCCGTAGCATATGATGCGTTTAAAATGACCAAACAAGGACAGGATACAACGAAAATCGGAGGCTTTACGCCTGATCAGCGATTTTTCCTTTCAGTGGCCAGGATCTGGCGGGTGAAAATGAAAGACGAATACCTGCGCTACTGGGTTAATAACGATCCCCATTCTCCACCCATATGGCGTGTAAATGGCCCACTCATGAACATCCCCGCTTTTTACTCAGCTTTTAATGTACGATCCGGAGAGAGGATGTACCTGGCCGAAGATAAACGGATCAAGATATGGTAAGGTGCAGAGGTCATTTATCGCTGACTCTCGGCGAAATGCGATACAACATTCAAAGATGGATTTTTGTATCCCTTTTTCCTGCCAGTTTCGACATACCTGGCACATTAAAGAAAAGAGGCTGCCCATCGGCAGCCTCTTTTCTTTAATGATTGGTTTTTGAAAAATTTACTTCTTCACCTCACTCTCCAGCAACAACTTCAACTCCTCAAGGAAATCCTGCGTCAGATTATGTAATCGGATGTTTTCCATGGTGTTCATAGTATAAGATCAGGGTAAGGATAGCTTTGTCATCATCGGACGAAAAAAAAATTATAGGTGCAGCAAAAGTATCAGGATCAGCAGTCCATCAGCGGTTAGCCGTTCCCTGATAACTGCCAGGGCCGCACTGAGGGTATTGCGAACATAGCCATGAGACAACTGAAGTTCTTCTGCGATCTCCCGCGTAGTCTTTCCTTCCATACGATTCAGCTGGTATATATGATTCTTCTTTGCCGGGGAAGGGATTCAATCGCCTCATGTACAAGCCGGCGTATTTCTTTCAGTTCAAGGCTGCTGGGATTATCAATGGGCTGCTGTAATATTTGAATGGCGGCGAGTCGTTTATCATTCGCTGCATGCCGCTGCAAGGCAAGCAGGCTTTGATTAATAGTGATTTTCCGGAGCCAGGCGCCCAGGTGTTCCACTTTTCCAGCTTGTCCTGGTGAAGCCATACCTTAATAAATACTTCCTGCACGACTTCCTGCCGGGCATACTCATTCTTCAATATCTTCATGGCTATAGCGGCGAGCGGGGTGGCCCATGTAGCGAATAAGGAGGAAAAAGCCTGCTCGTCACCTTCCGCTATGCGTAGTAGGAGCGCAGTTTCATGATTGTGTAAAGGTTCTGACGGCACTTAGATCTTGTTTAGAATTTCTTCAGTTCTGGTTGTGTTGCAAATCCCTCTATGGATGGCTGTTTTTGATTAGTTTCAATTTCCAGTTATCGTAGTTGTCGACAACATAACTGAACGCACCCGATAGGTTTTGTCTGTTTGGATTGCTTTCATTTTTTCACTGCCGTTATCAACTCCCGATAACAAATAAACATTATTCTATATTTTTCCACTGTGAATCAGTCAGCAAGCTAAACTTCGTTAACATAGTTCGTTTCTGGCAAATCCAAACTAAAAGATCGATTCCTTTTTCTGATTTTCTCCTCCTATTTTAAAACTTCTTTTAGGCAGGTCTAAAAAGGCGAAATTAACAAGTAATTGATTTAATTTAATTTTAAATTATTAAATAAAACTAATAATGGAATGAGGGGGGCGACAGTAATCCCCCGACTCTCCGCAAAAAGCGACACAAAATTCAATATTGGATTTTGTGTCGCTTTTTCATTTTTAAGAAGTAGTTGTAGTATCCCTGGTCGCTTTTATATTTTACATAGACAATACCGATTAGCGAATAATATTGTTAATCCGCATGTCAGCAGTTAATATTGATTTGCTGCCAGGTAATAGCTTTAGTAGTTTCCTCTTTTAAGAAAGATTTGATTTTCTATATGAATTGATGGATACGTTTGGGGGGGCTATGGTGGTTTTTAAATCGTGGATTTATACTGTGTTCTTGTGGGTATAAATATAATTTCTTCTAACAAGTAGAAAATTAATTAGTTATCATATTCTGATATAGAAAGTTGGATAAAAATTAGGAACAAGATAATTTTTCATTACATTTATAATATCGATAACCCGAATCATTATTTTATCACTAATCTGTCAATGAACAATGAAAACGCCTGTTATCAATACTGTCCGGCATTTTGGCCGAGCAGGTAAATGAATGACCCGGAAGGAATCAACAAATCAAAAGCAAGCAAGATAATCAACCAAAATCCAGCGTGTGTTGTGTAGCCTAGCCGCATAGATGACCGCCCCTGATGAACCTGACTTTATTGTGAACCTGATCTGCACCGCTTAAATCCAATTTCGTTTAAAAATCATTGTCGCCAATAGCGCTGCTATGTGTTGCGTGCCTGTCATTTGCGTACTGCCAATGTACCTGTCATCATCGTCATAGCCGCTGATCCTAAACCCTTAAGAAAAAAGAATAATGAAAACCTTCGCAACATGGCTGCTGATAACGGCCATCTCTTTACGGTGTTATGCACAACAATCGTTACAGGGAAAAGTATATGATGTTTATACACAAATGCCTGTTAACGGAGCAGCAATAACTACTGCAGGAAAAGTGCTGGCGGTAACAGATGCAACCGGCCGATTCAGCATTAACTATAACAATCGCTACGAGTTGACAGTAACAGCCGCGGGTTATGGACCTCAAAGTATTCATGGTAACAGCAAGGAGCTGATGATTGGTCTTACAGCCGTTATTTACAACCTGGACGCCGTCACGGTACATGCCGGCGCCACGCCAAACCTTTCCGGATCGAAATCAGTAGCACTGCTGACCAGGCAGGAGCTGCAACGAAATGATGGACTGTTCCTGGAGAATACCTTAAATCTCGTTCCCGGTGTGCGTATGGAGAAGAGAACAATGTCTGGCGGACAGCGCATCACCATTCGTGGATATGGTAACAATACCAACTTCAATGGGACTGGCTATAAAGCTTACCTGAATGGTATTCCGGTAACGGATGCAGAAGGAACCACTATCCTCGATGATATAGACTTTTCCATCCTGGGTCGCGTAGAGGTAATTAAAGGACCGGCTTCCAGTTTGTACGGCAGCGGTATTGGTGGCGTCTTGAAAATGTTTACGCTGAAACCAGCCAGTTCCGGCACACATATTATACAGGAAGTCCTGGCCGGTAGTAATGGTCTGTTCCGGACCAATACCCGCCTGGAATATGCCGATCAGAAGTCTGCGGTGATGCTGAATTATGGACATCAAAATTATGACAGCTATCGTATTAACAGCGCATCAAAAAAAGATTTCGTTTCTTTCATCGGTGATTTTTACGGCAATGAAAAACAAACTTTTTCTGTGTATGCTGCCTACAACAGCTCCAATGATCAGCTGGCAGGGCAGCTGGACAGTATACAGTTTGCACAGAAAAAGGATACCGGGGAAGTACCTTATCTGAAAAATCATGGGTATGTGGCTTTTGAAACGTATCGTACAGGCCTTTCGCATAACTATACTTTTTCGAAGCATGTCAGTAATCTTACCAGCGCCTACTTCAGTGGATACAAACAATCGCAGGCCTTCGCAGTAGGGCTATCTTCCAATACCGCACAAAATATTGGCGCCCGTACCGCATTCGCATTGAACTTCACCGGCAATACTATTACCTGGAACGGCACTATTGGCGCAGAATACCAGAAGACAAACTCCTTCAAGAAAAGCTACGGCCTTGCAGATAATATACCCGGACCAATCAGTGGTGACCTGGAACTGGCCACAATGCAGTACAGCATTTTTACGCAATGGGAAATAAAATTTCCACAGGGCTTTGAGATTACCGCCGGCGTAAGCAATAACTATATTGAATACGGGATAACAGACCGGTTAACCAATTCCGGTAATCCTACCCACAAAGACCAGTCGGGCCATAAAACATTTACCCCCGTAATGACACCGCAGCTGTCGCTGTTAAAAACACTGACCAAAACAATCGCCGTATACGCAGGGGTCAGCAAAGGCTACTCCCCACCAACTTCCGGGCAGGTAGTGATTCCGCAGATCAGCCAGGTAAACACTGGTTTGAAGCCGGAAAAAGCAACACAATATGAACTGGGCGCCAAAGGCAGCTTGTTGAACGAAAGACTCAGTTTCCAGGCAGCGGTATTTGATATGGCGATAAAAGATAAGCTTACTTCGCAGGCTATTACCGATAACAACGGTACGGTATTGTATACCGTTACCACTAATGCCGGCGGCCAGCGAAACCGCGGCCTGGAAGCGGCGCTAGCCTATAGCATCTCCTTTCCGCGGTCAGCGGTGTTCTCGCTGCTGCGACCTTTTATCAACTACACCTATTCCAATTTTACCTATGATAATTTTAAAAGCGACAATAACAATAACCCCAAAACCATTAACTACAATGGAAATAAGGCTTCCGGCATCGCTCCTCACCTCGTCAATGGCGGAGCAGATGTGGTCACCAAATGGGGTGTTTACCTGAATACCACTTTGCAATACGTAGATAAAATGCCTATTACCTACGACAACAGGCACTACGCAGACGCCTATACGTTGTTGCAGGCTAAACTGGGGTACAAACACGCTATCGGAAAACATATAGACTTCGATGTATTTGCAGGTGGCAATAATCTCTCCGGCAGCAGGCACTACACCATGGTATTTCTGAACGCCAGCTTCAACGCAGCTACACCTAACATCTATCTTCCGGGACCTTATAAGGCCACCTGGTATGGAGGGCTTAACCTGCATTATAAATTTTAATCATGCGCTAAACCAAAACAGATGATGATGAAAATAAAATATATCCTTCCTATAATCCTGTCCTTCACCCTTGCCAGCTGTGGACGATTTGGCAACAACAGCGGCGACACGGCAGTTAACCGTATTGTTTGTTTATCCAAACAATACAACGAGGTGATTTATGCTTTAGGTGCTGAAAAAGAACTGGTCGCAGTAGATCTATCGAGCACTTATCCTCCGGCCATTAAATCGCTGCCAACGGTAGGCTATCACCGGGCATTGAGTGCGGAGGGAATTATAGCACAGAATCCCACACTGGTCATACACGATAATAACATAGGACCTGAATTCGTGATGCGGCAGCTGGAGAAAATGAAGATTCCCATGAAAACCTTTGCGGACAGTGTGTATACCATTGAGCAGGATAAAGCCATGATACGGCAGTTGGGCAGTTATTTCAAAAAGGAACCGCAGGCCGATAGTCTTTGCAGGCAATTAGATGTGGAGATGAACCAGGCGATTACTAACGTACATCACTATACGGATACGCCCAAAGTAGTGATTATTCATTTTGGCCGTGCCATGAATATTTACCTGGCCATCACCCAAAAAAGTACGGCGGCAAAAATGATCAGCTGGGCAGGCGGTGTTATTCCTATCGGTGGAGACAAAGGCATGCAGCAGGTGTCAGCGGAAATGATTGCACAGGCGGATCCGGATGTCATCTTACTGACGGATTTTGGTTATGACAGATTAGGTAGTGTGGAAAAGATAAAAGAGCTACCGGGCGTTGCAGGCACCAAAGCGGCACAGCATAGCCGTATTTACAGAATAGAAGAACATGATATCGTGTACCTGGGGCCAAGAACGGGTGCTAATGTACTGGCATTTCAAAAATTGATACATGCCGGTAAGTAAACAGTATGGGGGAGTGTATCCCCTGCTCATCGCTCTACTGGTGGTGACGGTGCTTTTATCGGCTTGTTATGGGGCGGTGAACATCAGCACCGGAGAGATCGTGGGCGCATTGAGCAAAACCTGCCTCGGTGGCGGGCAGCTGTCTCTGCACGAACGTATTTTTATGGAGATACGTTTACCCCGGACCCTTTTTTGTTTGCTGGCTGGCGCCGCATTGGCGGTGGGCGGTGTATTGCTGCAGGCGCTTTTCAGGAATCCTATAGTGGAACCCGGATTAATAGGCACTTCCAGCGGGGCTGCTTTTGGTGCGGCACTTTATTTCGTACTGGGGTCAACGTTACATTTTAATGCCGGCGAATGGACCCTGCCCCTGGCGGCATGTGCAGGTGCCATGCTGGCCACTTTCCTGGTGCTTGGTTTTTCGGAGAAAAAACAGGCCGGCAAAACAGCGATTGTAACCCTGTTACTGACAGGTATTGCCATCAACGCATTGTTCCTGAGTGGCACCGGTTTCCTCTCCTATATTGCCCGTGACCCGCAGGCACGTTCTATCACTTTCTGGAACCTGGGCACCTTGTCGGGAGCCAACTGGCATGCGGTGGCTATTACAGGTGTCATACTCGGTGTTTGTTTTTTCCGCGCCTTATCCTATACCAGCCAGTTAAACCTGTTGATATTAGGAGAAGAAGAGGCAATGCTGGCCGGCGTTTCGGTGCAACGTTTAAAAAGGGAAGTATTGATCATCAACGTGATCATGATTGCCGTAGTAACCGCCTTTACTGGCGTGATCAGCTTTGTTGGGCTGGTAGTCCCTCACTTTCTACGGATATGGAAAGGGGCGGATAACCGGTACCTGGTAATTGGCAGCGCACTCGCAGGTGCCGTACTGCTTAGTCTGGCCGACGTGGCAGCAAGACTGCTGTTAAGGCCGGCAGAACTGCCTATTGGGATCGTTACGTCGGTGGCCGGTGTTCCCGTTTTC
This sequence comes from Chitinophaga sp., assembly GCF_036566945.1. Classification (GTDB taxonomy): domain Bacteria; phylum Bacteroidota; class Bacteroidia; order Chitinophagales; family Chitinophagaceae; genus Chitinophaga. The sequence goes on from NZ_DATCVJ010000431.1 coordinate 10,338, forward strand.
ATCTTTCTATTACGGAAAAAAAATTATTACTTCTGATGATCCGGTTATCCAATATTACCTGTAAAGCAGGCGGTAAAATTTTACTGCAGGATATCAATGCCGATTTTGCGCCGGGTAAACTCCACCTGGTGATTGGTCCTAACGGCGCAGGTAAATCCACCTTGCTGAAAGTAGCAGGTGGACAGCTGCCACCGGATGAAGGGACCGTTCAATATAAGGATAAATCCGTGAAAACCTTCTCCTGCAAGGAGTTGGCACGTATGCGTGCCTCGCTTTCCCAACATATGGAACTATCCTTTCCGATGAAAGTAGGCGAAATAGTCATGATGGGCCGATACCCTCATATGAGCGGTACTTATAGCAGCAAAGACTTACAGTGTGGCCGGGAGGCATTGCAGCTGTTTGACCTGGATCCCCTAACGGAACGCGATTATATGAGTCTCTCCGGTGGGGAAAAACAACGGGTTCATTTTGCACGTATCATGGCGCAGATCTGGGAGCCGGTACCTGGTTCCTGCCGCTATTTGCTCCTCGATGAACCGCTGACTTTCCTGGATGTACATTATCAGTATCAGTTTATGCAGTTGCTGAAAACATTATTACAGCAGCAGGACCTGGTGGTGATAGGCGTAGTGCATGATCTTAATATAGCGGCAAAATTTGCCGACAACCTCCTGCTGCTACATCAGGGGAAGCTGATACGTTGCGGCACCAGAGAAGAAGTACTAACGTCATCATATATACGAAGCGTATACAGATTGGAACCTGAAATCTATGAACCGACAGAAGGGTATTTCCTTTTATTTTAAAGAAACAACTAACCAAAATACTGAATCAATTTAAACCCAAACAACCACAATGAAAAAGAAATCAGTCAGCATACCGCTATGGCATTATGTGCTACTCGTAGCACTGTTGCTTGCCGGTGTTTCCACAAGCGCGCAGCAAAATGCCCGCTCTAGCCAGAAGGCTGCTCCGGAATGGATCAAAATGATGGATGATCCGAACGTTAACTTCTTCGTTATTGAAAAATCTTTTAACGATTATTGGAAGGGGAAAGAACTTCCGGTAGAAGAAGATGAAGTACTGGACGTAAAAAATAATTCAGAGAGAAAGCGACGTTTTCTCGGACTGTTTAAAAGAAAGGAATCTGAGGCAAAAAAGGAAGGGGAACAATATGCCTTTGAATATAAAAAATACCAGTGGTGGCGCCGGCAGGTGTTGCCTTATGTGCAACCAGATGGCACCATCCTTAACAAGGATCAGCAGATCCAGATCTGGCGGCAGCAGAAGGAGCTGAAAACAAACATTAATGCTAAACAGGCAAGAGACAAAAAAGAAATGGAGAAAGGAAAAGACAGCAGCAGGACTAATTAGCAAAAGATGAACAACAGATCCTCCTGTGCGTACTATCCGAAAAATATTTCCCACCTTAATCTGCAATAACTGAGATGTATATACGTAAATATCTATCCCTGATTTTACCGGCATGCCTGCTGCTTTCGTCAGCTGTGTTTGCCCAGAATTACGGTAACTGGCGAAACATTGGTCCTGTGTTATTCCCCGTTAATTCTTCCGGCCAGATCAATGGCATCGGCCGTATCACACAAATGAAATTCCATCCTTCCAGCGCCAGCACCATTTATGCTACCAGCGTATGGGGCCTCTGGAAGAGCACCGACACCAGCAATACCTGGCAACTAATGGGTACAGATGAATTACCCAAAGCGGCCTGCGCATCTGTATGTATCGATTATACCAACGACCAGGTAATGTACCTGGGTACCGGGGATCCCAATTATTACGGCACCTCCCTCGGCGTTTATAAATCTACGGATGGCGGACAGTCATGGCTCCCTGCCAACAGCAGCATTGGCAACCGTATGGCTGTGGAACTGCTGATGTCTCCATCGGATCATAATGTGCTGGTAGCAGCTACCAACGATGGTATCTGGAAAACCACCAATGGTGGTATCTCCTGGAGTGAGCCACTGGTAGGCGGACAGTTTACCGATATGGTTTTCAAAGCAGTAGCCAATACCAAAACAATATATGCGGTGACCCAGGCTGGGGCTTTTTATACCTCTTCCGATATGGGAGATACCTGGACAGCCACCGCCCTCACGCTTCCTGCCAATGGTGCCAACGGTACCAGGGTAGCAGTAACACCGGCAGATTCCAACCGGGTATATGTTACCATGGTGGGCTCCAACAACGGTGCTGCAGGTGGCGTAGTGTACAAGTCAACAAATGCAGGCGTTTCTTTTACCCAGGTAAAGGGAGATGTATCTCCTAACCTCAACGGATACACGAGTTCCAGCACCGGTCAGGGAAATTATAACTACGGCATGTGTGCCGATCCTACCAACGCCAATACCCTGTACATTGTAGGCCACCTCGTATGGAAAAGCACCAACAGCGGCAGCACCTGGACCCAAATGGAAGCTAACTGGGCTTCTGTGATCCATACTGACATGCATGGCATCAAAGTAGACCCTTACAATACTTCCAAACTGTTTAATTATAACGATGGTGGTGTATGGCTCAGTACCGACGGAGGTACTACATGGGCGCCCAAATGCAGCGGCCTGGCCACTTCTGAAGTATATCATGCATCCAACAGTCCTATCCGGAGAGATATGATCAGCATCGGTACCCAGGATAACGGCGAACTGTATTACAAATACGCCGGTAATCCATGGTTCACCAACAGAGGCGGCGACTGGGGCGCCAGGTCTAACTTTGATTACAACACTAATAACCAGGTATACTATTTCAATGGAAAAAGAAGAGCAGTTACCGGTAGTGATGCTACCTATAACCTGCCTTTTACCGGTACCAACAATATGCAGCTGGAATTCACGCCGCAAAATGTAGCTATTGCTTTTGCTGCTGATACCGGTTTGTGGAGAAGTGCCAATATTACCGCCGCTTCTCCCACCTGGACGAAACTGGTGAATAATACGGAAAAAATCAATGCCTTACAGGTAAGCAATGCCAGTGCTAACGTGGTATACTACGTAACGACTAATCAAAAAGTATATCGCTCCCGTAATGCTACCGCTGCTACACCTACCTTTACCAGTGTAGCCGCTCCGGTAGCTACCAGCATAGCCGCCAGCGTGACCACCATCGCCAGCGATACCAATATCGTGTATCTTGCCTGTGGTAGCAAGGTGTACAGATCAACAGATCAGGGAAATACTTACACCGATATCAGCGGTTCCCTTCCACCTGTGAACGTGATCAGACTACTGGAAGACCGCTATGCGACCAACGAATCGGTATATCTTGCCACCGCAAGAGGCGTTTATTATCGTAATAAAAACATGACCGACTGGTCACTCTACTCGATAGGGCTCCCCACAGTAGCAGATATCACAGATCTATTCGCCTACAATAACGGCGTAGCCGACAGCAGCGAATTGCGGGTGAGTTTTTACGGAAGAGGTGTTTTCGGTACCAAATTCAATAACCAGATTACGCCCTTAATATCCTTTGCGTCCATTAATGTAGGCACCACCGCTGCGGGTACCAGCCTGTCCGGTTGTAAGCCTTATACCGATTATACGCTCAACCTGGGCATCAGTCCTGCCCCCGCCGGCAATGCCAATGTACAATTAGTGGTAGGACCTACGTCGTCGGCTACACGCGGTATTGACTACGATATCACTACGAATGGCAGCTTTGTCACGCCGGGAGATACCCTTATTTTCACGTCCGGTCAGGCCGCCGTGCGTCCGGTTACCATCAGGGTGTATGGCAGTAAAACGGACCCCATCAGTAAGTTTGCACTGCTTACCTTCAACGTAACCGGTACCACAAATGCCATGGCCAATCCATCTGCACAAACAGCCAGGATAGACATTACCTATCCGGATGCTTCTCCGGTAGGAGATACTGCGTTGGTGAATCTGACCTATGGCAATGGCACTACGGGTGGAAGTGCTTCCAGTCCGTTTAATGGTACCCAGTCAGATAAGAAGGCCCAAACCATTTATCCAGCAGATGAATTAAGAGCCGGTGGCATACAAAGAGGATACATTTATTCCATCGCTTATCATGTAACCTCCCGGACGGTAACCACTACCAGTACCTTCCAGAACTTCCATGTAGCCATCGGTGCTACACCACAAACGGCCTTCACACAAACCCTGTTCGATACCAGTCCGCTTACCAACGTATACAACGGCAGCATCAGCGTCACAGATACGGGTTGGATACAGATACCATTCTCACAGCCTTATTATTGGGATGGCTATTCCAATATCCTGATCCAGTCTTGCTACGATAATACTGATGGCACTGACCAGGGAGACAATCTCGTAGCATCCATCTCTGTAAGCGGCGCTAATCCGACAGCCTTCCAACGTCAGACCAGCGGCGCCGGCTGCTCATTCAATGCTCCAGGATATGGCTCTACAAGACCTAACCTGATCATCAATACCAGGCCATCTGTAACACCAGTAGCCAGCACATTGAACACCAGCACCACCCAATATCTCGGACCTAATGCCACCGTATACTTTGCAGACACCAGTGGCAAAATCATTGCGAAGGTGCAAAATCAAAGTAGCTTCGACTATGGCTGCACTACGGTAAAAGTAGACCGTGCAGGCACCAGCGCCACTCAATTCTGGGACGCTACCACTGCACATTATCTGGCTTCTAAAACGGTGAAAATAACACCGGCCAACAATAACACAACAGGTAAAGTAAGTATAACGCTTTACTATAGTCAAACGGAAAAATCAGGATGGGAAACAGCCACCGGTAAATCATGGGACAGTATACAACTGGTAAAAGTGAAGAGTAACATCAGTAATGTCACCCCCGCTACACCATATCCCGATGGTGCAGGTACCATTGATGTGGGCAGAGATACCAGCAGTAAAAAGGGCGCTACCATCTACTATGTAACAGCCACATTTAACACCGGTCTTGGTGGTTTGGGAGTAGGTATTCCCGGTACGCCACCCGCTTCGTCGGCTTGTAATACCCCCATTCCGCGCACCCAGATGAGAATTTATCAGTTCGACAGCCAGGAAACGGTAGGAGAAAGCGCGCCTGTCACCAATGTGATCGATGGCAACAACACTACTTACTGGCATACACAATGGTACAGCAGCACCGCTCCGATGCCGCACTATGTGGCTGTTTACCTGGGAGGCGCTTACAATCTCAGTAAGCTGACCTATGTACCAAGACAAGCAGCCGTTAATGGCCGCATCAATGCTTACCAGGTGCAGGTGAGTACCGACAGCATTAACTGGACACAGGTAGCCACCGGAAACTTCGTGAACAGCACGGCCTCGCAGGATGTGTTATTCAGCCCTACTGTTAAAGCGAAGTATGTAAAACTGGTCGCTACATCAGAAGTGAATGGCAATGCCTGGACTTCTGTAGGAGAATTGACCTTCACCGGTTGTCCTGATACAACCAGCACATTGCTGGCGCCAAAAACAATGGCGTCCACCTCCACCACTATTAACGTATATCCAACGATGTTACAACGTGGCCAAAGTATCAATATCCGGGATAAAGCAGCCGGCAACCTGGTGGTGAAACTGTATGATATGAATGGCAGAATGTTAAAAATACAACGTATCACAGGCAGTGGAAAAATCAATACCAGCGACCTGCCAGCAGGCGTGTATATTTATAATATTTTTAATAGTAAAATAAGTACGATGAAGCAGGTGACGAGTGGAAAAATTGTGATAGCGAACTAAGTAAAACGGCACCATGCAAAAGGGCTGCTTCATCTAGAAGCAGCCCTTTTTGTATTGATGGAAATGGACTATTAGTTTTTAAGTCTGGCTATATTGGGTAATATACATTGGTACCATAGCTTTCGGCTTAAATACCCCTCTTCTTGTCGCAGATAGCCCTCCATGAGATGGATGTATTGTTTATTTTTGAAGAGTATCTGAGCAAACCCACAAAAAGATCAACAACTAAAACCAGTCAAATGAGAAAGATAATCTACGGTATCAATCTGACTCCAGATGGTTGCTGCGACCATACCAGGTTTAGTGGCGGCGAAGAGACCCTCGTGTATTTCACGGACCTCATGCGGGACGTTGACCTGATCATCTACGGACGTAAGACCTATGAATTGATGGTTCCTTACTGGCCTGACGTCGCAAAAAAACAATCCGGGACGAAAGAAGAGAATGAATTTGCACAAACATTTACTGCTATTGACAAAATTGTTTGTTCCCGGTCATCAGACAACTTTGAGGGTCATCCGAGGGTGATCCGCACGAATCTCGCAACAGAAATTTTGCAACTGAAACAGGCATCCGGCAAAAATATCTCCATTGGTGGTGTAGAGCTGCCTTCAGCATTGATAAGGCTTGGCCTGGTGG
>NZ_DATCVJ010000432.1:0-5829 GCF_036566945.1 Chitinophaga sp.
CTCTCTTATTGCTTTATTTTTTCTGGCAAGGGCAATAGCTTCCCTGTAATAGTGGATAGCCGAATCCGTCTGGTTATTACGAATGAAGCTGGCCGCTAAATTATTATAGGCATACGCCTCCAGGTTATTTGTTTTCCTTAAATAATCAACGAAAATCCGGCTGCTTTCAAGGGCTTTGGCAAATTGTCCCTGCTGCACATATACCTGGCATAGGTTATCATACGACCTTGCAATGGCCATGCTGTCGCCGATACTTTTCGCAAAATCCCGGGCCATGGCGTTGTATAATATCATCTTATCATAGTCACCGGCTTTGGAGGCCAGCATGAAAGAAATATCATAATACCGCTGACTGATAACCGGATGGGATTTGTAGGGATGATTTTTATAATAGCGTTCGGTATATTCCAATGATTCTTTTCCGTTGTCGTTCTGATAGTAAGCTTTCGCCATCAGGTCATAAAAGCGGTAGGTTAGCCTGCTATGCACACCTTCCGCCCTTTGCATGGTGGTGAGTATGGCCTTCATTAATGGCCCTTCTACCATGCCGCCGCCATTGGTGGTTTGCTCCAGGATGCTACAGATCTTCAGCAGTTCCACTTCCACATCGTCCTTTGCTACAGGCATCTTTCTAAACTCCACCAGCACGCTGTCCCGCTTTTTCTCCAGGCCATACCGCTTTGCCCGGAAGTAATGATAATACGGGTTAGGTGTACTATCCGGTAGTTGTCGCAGCAGGCTATCTTCCCGGTAAATAGCTTTTTTGTATCCGTCGGTTGATAAAGTATCCAGGGAAATAACCAGGGACAGATAATCTGTACGGGGCGTTGCAACAAGGGTATTTTTCTGATCTTTCCGTGGCTTTTCTTTCTCCTTACAGGAGGTAACAAAAAGCAGGGTCAAAACCGAAAAAACCGCCCATGCGGTTCTTGCATTCATCAATGAAGTAAGTTTAACTGCGCAAAAAAACATAAATATATAAACTGTTCTGGTTTTATCCATTGGTTTTCATTCCTCACTACCCGTTATTCAAACCGCAGCAGCTTTCTCAACTGGTAAAAAAATCTTTCTATCAGCCGCAGGTCCTGTGTCACTATCTCTGCATTTCCTTTTAATTCTTTATCAAAGGGAAGGATTTTATGGAAAGATGTCTGAAGGCCATTAGGTAGAATGACATTCACATAATAGTTCCCATCTTTATCAGGCGCATTGGCAATATTGTTCACGCGGGCTTCCACCATACCAAATTCCTGGTAGGGGTAGTTATCGAGTTTAAGCAATACTTTCTGTCCCACTTTTACTTTGCCGGAATTGGTGGCGGGCACCCGTAAGCCGCCGATGAGCACATCTTTATCATCGGGCATAACGGACAATAATATATCTCCCGTTTTCACAAACTGGTTCTTTCCCACAAACTGCTGAAAGCCCACTACACCGGCCACAGAAGAGGTTAGCAGGTAGTTCTGCTCCCAGGCATTAAGAGATTTTCTCAATTGCTCAAAAAGCTGTCCGGTCTGCGCGCTTAAATTGATCTTGTCTTTTTCTGCATTGATGGTTACACCGCTGCGGGTCTTTTCAATACCCAGTATGCCCTCCTGCAGCTGCGATATGGTAATATTGATATTTTCCAGGCTTTGTCCCGCCTGCAAAAACTTCATTCTCTCCTGGCTTAATTCGGCGGCAGAAACTACCTTCTCTTTAAATAGTTCCTGGTACCGGTCGAACTCTCTTTTAGAAACCTCATACTTAGCCTGCTCCAGGCTTTTTTGTTGCTGCAGGGTATGTACCCGGCTGCGCGATTCTGCGAGGCTCCTGTTGGCCGCTGCATAATCCGGGGAATAAGGCTGCAATCGGGTATACAGCTGCTCGTCTGTCAGTGCGCGGGCAAAAGCGTTGTGGTCCGCCTGGATATCGCCGAGTTTAAACCCTGCCACTTCCGCCAGCGGGAAGTGTTCCATCCCTTTGTTATCCAGCGAATCGATGATACGCCTTAGCCGGATCACATCGTGGTAGTCTGCCGTGGATTGCAACACCATGAGCAACTGGTTCCCCGACACTGCCTGATGGTCGCTCACAAATATTTCGGCTACCCTGGTATTCACCCGCGCTTCCAGCTTCTCCGGCGGATTGCGGGAGGAAATGATTACGGCGGAAGGAACAAACTCCGGATACTTAATTAAATAGCTCATGCCTAAAATGAGCAGCAGTATCACAAATATGGTGGTATTGCCCCAGCGAACCATCCAGTTGGGTGGCTGCGTAAGAATATCCTGCACACCTTCCGAATGCAGCTGAATAGTGTCTAATATCTCCTTTTTAGTTTCCAAGTTCCAATTGATTTTTTACGAGCCTGTAATACTCTTTTCTAAGCGATACCAGTTCATCATGCGTTCCTTCTTCCACTACTTTTCCTTTATCCAGTACAATGATCTTATCTGCATTTTTCACGGTCGACAAGCGATGTGCGATAATAACGGCCGTTTTTCCTTTCAGAAATTCTTCCAGGTTGCCCATAATGGCTTTTTCTGTATTGGCATCCAATGCGCTGGTGGCTTCATCAAAAAAAAGATACTCCGGTGATTTGTATACCGCCCGGGCGATGAAGAGCCGCTGCTTCTGCCCCCCGCTGATGCCGATGCCTTCGTTCCCAATTTTTGAATTATAGCTTAAGGGCAAACTCTCCACAAAATCTTTGATGCAAGCCACATCTACGGCCTTTCTCAGTTGTTGCCGGTTAATATCGTCTACTCCTATGGCAATATTTTTAGCGATGGTATCATTGAATACATATCCTTCCTGCATCACCACGCCGCATTGGTCCCGCCAGTACCGCGGTGAAATATGCTGCAGCTGTACATGCCCGATTTTAATATCGCCTTCGCCAGGTTCATAAAATTTCATCAGTAATTTCAGCAGGGTTGTTTTACCGCTACCGCTGGTACCTACGATGGCAGTGGTTTTGCGGTGAGGTATGCGCAAACTCAGGTGTTCAAACACCGGCGTTCCCGCACCTACATAACGGAAGGAAACGTTGTCCAGCGCAATATCTTCTTCGGGTATATCTACCACCGTTTGTATATCGGCACGCTCCTCCTCGTCCTTCTCATGGATCTCGCCCAGTCTTTCCAGCGATATTTTTGCGTCCTGCGTTTGTTTCACAAAGTCCATCAGCTGCACTAATGGACCATTCAGCTGACCAATGATATACTGTACTGCCAGCATCATTCCCAAAGTCAGGTTGCCATCAAGTACCAGCTTCGCCGCCAGGAAACTGACAAAGATGTCTTTCATCTGGTTAATAAAATTCGCGCCCACCGTTTGCCACTGTTCCAGCGACAATGATCTGATCTGAATTTTAAACAGCTTCACCTGCATAAACTCCCAGCCCCAGCGCATTTGTTTCTCCGCATTATGCATCTTGATTTCCTGCATACCATTCACCAGTTCAATCACCTTGCTCTGCTCCTGCGCTACCTGCGAAAAACGTTTATAGTCCAGTTCTTTTCTCTTCTTCAGAAAAAACGAGATCCATCCTACCGATAAGGCGGCTCCTAACAGATAAATCAGGAATAAGCGATAGTCGTATAGCAAGAGCACTACGCTGAAAATAACCAGATTTACCAGCGAGAAAAGGGTATTCAGAGAGGAATTGGTGAGCAGCTGTTCTATCCGCTGATGATCATTGATACGCTGCATAATATCGCCGGTCATACGCGTATCAAAATAACTGATAGGGAGCTTCATGAGTTTTATAAAGAAGTCGGATACAATAGAAATATTGATCCGGCTCGAGAGATGCAGCAGAATCCAGCTGCGTACAATCTCTATCCCCATTCTACCTATAAACAACATCACCTGTGCCAGTAACACGAGGTAAATAAAATTCAGGTCATGGTTCTGAATGCCGATGTCTACGATACTCTGCGTAAGGAAAGGAAAAATAAGTGACAGCAGGCTACCGGCCAGCAGACCGATTGACAGCTGTGCAATCAGTTTTTTATATCTGAAAAAATAACTGAACAGGAAAGAAAAATCCTTTCTGCTGCGTGGTGCTGCTGCATCCGCCTCATTAAATCCGGGGCCGGGTTCCAGCAACAAGGCAATCCCTTCTTCATCCCGTTCGTTCTTACCCTTTCCTACCCAGCCATCTATGAACTCCTGTTGGGTATATTTTATCAGTCCGTAGGCAGGATCGGATACATATACGAAGGTATTGCCGCGCGATTTTTTCACTTTGTAAACAACAATGAAATGCTGTTGTCCCCAATGACAAATGCAGGGCAATGGCGCTTCTTCCATCAGCGTAATGAAATCTATCTTTACGGCCAGCGACTTAAACCCCAGTCCCTCCGCAGCAGCAGACAATCCCAGCAAGGAACTTCCTTCCCGCGTGGTTTCGGCCAGCGACCGGATGGCCTGGATATCTGTTAATCTGCCGTAATGTTTACTGATGATCTTTATACAGGTAGGACCACAATCCTTCCCGTCCGGCTGCATATAAAAAGGGAATGCTTTCAGCTTCATATTAATTGATTATCTCTTCCAACCCATACGCGGCAATGGCAGCATGTTTCAACGGATGCTTCGTCCAGTCTTCCCAGTTGTTGGTATACGGATCATACCCGCATTTAAGCGGTCGGGAATACATATCCTGTGGGTCTTCTACATAGGCTCTGCAATCTGTGCATACATGTCTGAATTCACAGTCTTTACAAACCGCTATTTCATCTTTACGTATTTTTCCATATCGATGAAACCCTTTATTATCCAATACCTGCTGCAAAGAAGTCGTTGTTACCTGACCAAAATCTTCCCGCATAGAAGGGCAGTTCCTGATATATCCCTGCTGATCTATACTCAGTTTTCTATTCAAACAGGTATTATAATGCTGGCTCTCCGTGAACAGTTCCATGTTGGAAATAAAATAGTCCGAACGGATTTCGCCGCAGGCCAGGCAGGAATTAATTGGATGGCTGAAGAATGCCACCGGCACTGATCCTTCGAATATTTTTGCCGATTGATCAGTGGGGGCAGAATGGAGCAGCAGCGACTTTACCCGCGGATATTGTTTCACCAGTTGATCCAATACCGGCAGCGTCAGTGCTTCTGCATACGGCAGCACCAGTTTGATGAACTTCAGGGTGGTGCCGTTGAACAACTCCAGTAATTCACGGATCTTGCCCAGCTCTGTTCTGCGATAGCACCTGATTTCCAGTCCCTGCACATGCAGGTCAAAGAGTTCACGGAAAAAAGGGCCATCGTAATTGATTGCTTCCTGGTACTCAATAATAACATTGGTAATAGCGGAGTACCTGTCCCAGCTGAGGTCCAGCGGTATTAGCTCCGGCAACAACTGATGATCAGTAAAACCCATTTCCTTGCTGAGTACAAAATCAATATACCCGGTAATGGTTTTACGGTTATCTTCTCCATAATGGGCAATGCATTCCTCGATGGAATGTTGTTGCAGGAAGAGGAGCACGTCGGCGGTATCGTTGGGGATATGATAAAACCTGCGCATCTGCAAATCACAGAGCAGCGACATACTGGCGCCTTTCACGAGCCGGCAGTTTGCATATAGATGTAGATATTCCATGGTCAGAATTTGGAGATCACTTTATAAAAATTGAAAAGCTCGTATCCTTCGGAATTTATTTTCCTGGCTTTTTCAAATTTGAGAATGGCAGTACTTTGCTGCTGGTTGTGCTGCTCCAGGAAATACAGCGACAGCGGCAATCCTTTCTTCTCTTTCAGTTTACTGGTGAATTTCTTTTTCATGCGCGCTATTATTTTCATGTAGCAATAATGCTAATTTCTTTTCCAGGTAAT
>NZ_DATCVJ010000433.1:0-6212 GCF_036566945.1 Chitinophaga sp.
ACCACTTTCAGTCTTCCGAATGAATCATACTCATAAAAAGTTGTTCTGCCAGCAGGATCTGTTTCGGAAGTCATACCTATCAAAGGTTTAAACGTATAGGTGGTAATTAATGCAGCTGGTAATCCTGTACGCAGTTTATTCAATTCATCTCTCAATTGTTGATCGCTTTGCGGGTCATTCAGAATGGATGGATTGATAAAACTTTTGACAGTGGCTAAATCGCTGCCAACTACCCGGACCACCGGATACTGGTTTTTATAGCCATACAGGTAACACTCATTAATATTATTAGACTGTTTCATCTGCAGAATATTTCCCGAAGAATCATACTGATCAAATTCCAGTCTGTTTTCCAGCGGAACCGACGATGTTGACAATTGCACATTCACGGGCTTAAAAACGCCCTCCGGCCATGCTTTCTGATTAGTCCTCTCTGTTTTCACCAATCTCGACGGAACAGTAGCTGTTTTTACATATTCTTTTTTCTCTATCACCGGACTTAAGATATTACGAGATTTCATCGTATTATAAGGGGTTGTAGTAGAAAAATCATCTACATAAGCAAGGCTTGTAAAAGAGGTATCTCCGTTACTGGAATATTTTGTAATACCGGTCGGATAATAATTATTGGGGTTGTCGTGATCGTAAATAGTAGTTGTTGTGAGCACATCACTGCCAACATATTTATTACTTACTTCAGACCTGAGATAATTTGCGCCCGTGATCACACTCTGATTACTAATACTTGAGCCGAACAACAGCCGGCTTTTATCTGGCACAGAGCTCCGCGTAGCGAAGTCATTTCTTGCCGTGTAAACTCCCACGGGATCAGTGGGATATCCAGAATAGGAGGCTACCTGGTATACATATAGTCCAGTAAGGATTTTTTGAGTGACATAGGAATAGTTGTAAGAGATATCTTCCGTTATCTGATAGACGCTGTTTCCTGTATTAACGAAAACTTCCTTTTTCCTCAATAAACCATTCGCCCAGTTTCTGCATTCACTACGATAATAACTGGGAACATATTGTCCCCTTACCCCTCCACCAATATTGGTCGGGGCCAGGTTATCTCCATTGTCATAAGAATAAGTATAGATGTTCTTCCCGGTATTATCAGCCGCATTTCCAATATATTCCGTCACTCTTGCATACTGAACATTATTGCTCCCCAGGATACCATTCCAGCTATTTGACATCTGCCGGTCTCTGAAAACATAATACTGCGTTGTATAGCCATCCGATCCGGTACATCCTCCCGTAATGATAAAACGACAGGTACTATAATTCATCTCATTGTCCATGTCATGTTCCAGATAACCTGGATCATATTCGTAAGTCCGGGAAATAGTATTCCCCGTTTTATCTTTAGACAAAATCTGCTTGATCCTCAAACCTCCGCCCAAACTAAAGCTTCCGGTGCCCACGGCGTATTTGTTGGCTTCGAAAGCAAATTCGGTGGTACCTCCGGTTGGATAGGTAATTTTTTCGAGAATATATCTTTTCATATAATCTTCATTGGGAGAGAAATCCGCATCGCCAACCGTAATGTTCTGGTGCAATGGCGGATTATTACCGTCCGCTGCTTGTATGATATTAACAACCCGCGTTGCACAAACGGCCGTATTATCCGACTCTCCCCGGCAAAAACCCCATTGGTCAATCAGACAGCGATTATCTGCCACCGGATGGGCTTCATTATAGGTAAAGTTATACTGCTCATTTACACTGGAAGATGCTCCACTGATTGTCACAGATTTAAGCCGGAACAGGGCGGTGCTGCCTGGGAAATTATCTCTGTCAAATACGATGGAGCGTATTATTTCATTTTTGCTATTCCGTACTACAATACTTTCAATGTAGTTTTTTGATGCATTCAGGTTAAACTGTATATTCCCCTCTTTTAACGATATATTCTTAATGATCTTCGTCTCGTAAGTAATGCCTTGGCCCTGTATATTACAATATCCTGAAAAAGCACTTCCGTTGCCGGTGCAAAAGCTACCTATAGGAACGCCATTATCTCCGGGTAAAGAGTTACTCCTTATTTGAGTCGTACCAACCGTATTAACGAATTGAAAAGCCGGGATATCGTCGTAGGCAAAAGAGATTTTATTTGCGCCCGAAACATCCGACACCTGCTCCAGATACCATCCGGTGGGCGCCTTGTCCGCATCAACAATGGCCTTTTCTATATTTGAATGGCCGAACTTATACAGGAGTCCATTATCATCTGTGATATCAATACCTGTTATACTCCGGTAGTACTTAGGATCTGAGGGAGCTCCTGTCTGGACCTGGATATTATAGGGTACAAAAGGATAAGAATACGCCTTGAACTGACCCGTGCCATCATCCTCAATAGAAAAATTACCATGCTTATCTCCCATGGTATAAGTGAACCTATCGTATTGTACATCTTTTGTTCGATTGGTAATAATATCTTCCAGATAAAGGGTATGGGCATAGTTATCCTGGTCAATCTCAAAAGCAGACATCATAGGATTAGGCTTAGGACATAATTCATCTGCACGGCCTTCGACATTTCGCGAAATGAGGCCGCCAACATCCAGCGTCCAACCGGCTCCTATATTGGTTTGATTCAACTCCTTCGGTTTTATACCTGCCGCATAATATCTCAATACAATAGGCACTTCTACATCTCCGGATTTTACCGTATACAGCGGAATAGATATATCAGGTATTCCTGTATTATAAGTAACCGGCACTTCTCCATAAATCTGAAGCGCTTTACTTTGCGGCGAAGGTGGAACAATAGTCGGCAACTGCGCCTTGCCTGCAACAGTTAATAAAAGGCAAATAATGCCAAAAGTGTATTTCATAAGTATTTATTTTTTCCCCACTACCATTAGGACCACTACCCAGTCGTTTATGATTAGTTGTCCCCCTGAGTACGAGGCTGCGGGTTCTCAAGACTTTGTGTGAAAGCTGTATTTTGATTCCTCACGAAGCCCGGTAAAATTATCCAGATAAGGACCGGCTGAATGCGACGATGCACTGGAGTACTCCAAACTTACCATGTATGCGTGCACTTAGGCTTTCAAATGAATCAGGGGAGTGTGCAAAAAAGGTTGTTTGTCTTCAGGGAATCAATTTTCTCGCCTTCGTTTCAGCCTAGGCACAGATATGTTTCATAACGGCTTTCAGGATAAATCTGTTGAGTGGCTAAGCGGCTAATGTTGGCTTTCCATCCAGGATTTCCTCTTTCGGAGAAGTTGTTCTCTAATTTGCAATGGTATATTTCATAAATCAAGGTTAAGGGTTAAAAATGTTATCAATAATAAAACACATCAGAAAATAGATGCATTTACTGGGTTATTAATGTCACAATTATTCGGTAACAACAATAATACAAATAATCTAACATTTAGCCCTGGAAATAATTATTTCCAAAAAAATATTCACGGCCTGATTGACAACAATTCCGGAAGTCCCAGTAACGGCAACGAATCATCTTTGGACTTGCAGTCAAGAGGCCATGCAAAACATAAAAAAACGGCTGGCCCGGTTATCTGGAAATAAGTCTGGCCATGCACCCAAAAAACAAAAGAGCGCCTCAATTATTTTTGAGACGCTCCAACCATTTTACATACAATCCCTACTTTGCCAACACCCCTACCGGTACTTTACCATCAGTATTCCCCAGCGGCAATCCCAGCAACTGTGCCACTACCGGCGCCACATCTGTGACATTCATTTCTTTCACATGACCGCCTTTATCGATCCCGGCACCGAAGGCCACAAACCCGGTTTGTATCTCCTTAAAGTCAGGAAAATAACCGTGGGTACCACCTTTGGCAGTCTTTACCAACGCTCCGGTGGCGGCGCCACCAATGGTTACACCGGGAGCAGCTGCCAGGGCTAAAGCAGCGTGTGGATTCGCTCCCACCGCATCCAGTTGTGAACGGTCGATAACCTTGAACAATTGTTGTTGCGCAGCAGGGAGGGCTTTTAAGATAGCCAATACTTTATTTATTGTAGCAACGTCTTTCTCGTCTTTCAGGTGCAGGAAGGCTGCACCACCGGAGCTATGGAACTGTGCTTTCCAGTCGCCGGTAGCGGCATTATTCAGCAGCCCGTTTTTTGCCAGTAAAATATTGGGAGAAAAAGTCTGGCTGATATTCACAAAGCCATGATCACCGGTAACGATGATGGCAGTATTATCGTAGATCCCTGCACGTTTGAGTGCTTCTATAATAGTGCCCAGTGCACGGTCTGCTCCTGCCACAGCTTTTCTCACCAACAATCCATCACGTCCCTGTTCGTGTTCATAGTGATCGGTACAGGCCAGGTGCAGTGTGGTAAATGCGGGCTTGTAAGTAGTGATCAGGTAGGCCGACATGCGCGCCACATTTTCATCCAGGATCATTTCTTCGTCTTCCATGGTAAAATCTTTTACCCCAAGTTTTCCAGTGGCATTGTCCTGTACTTCCTGCCAAAGCCCGGCGGGTGTACATACTTTTGCCATAAGATCCCGGCGATCTTTTTTACCGGTAATCCATACGTCAGGAATATTGTAATTAATAGGCGCGCCTACGCTTACCGGCCAGATTACATTGGCAGAAGTTTTTCCCGCCTTATGTACCGCATCAAATAAAGTAGGTACCTTGATGCTGTCGTAATAGAAATACCAGATACCGGTAGCCCCTGCCGGTTCAAAAGGTGTGTTGTAGTAAATACCGTGTTTAGCCGGCGTTACACCGGTAATCAGAGACGTATGATTGGGATAGGTAACGGTTGGGAATACACTGTTTACCCCGTCTGCATAGGCGCCGTTTTCCTTCATCATCCGCAGGTTTACCATCCCCCAGGAAGCATCAGTGTAGAAATCCGGGCGGAAACCATCTATCGTAATGAGTACTACATGACTGGCTTTCTGTGAAAAGGAAGAAAGCCCTATCAGCAGCAGCAGTGCCATGCCTGTTATCTTTTTCATGTTATAATATATTTAATGATTATTCCCATAAATGGTTTTGTCCCAATGCAGGATTTAATGACAGGTCATTGAACGGTATCGGATATACGTATTTAAAGTCTTCCCACTTCCTTTCTATATTACTCAGCCAGATCAGGTTGCCACTGTTACCGTCAGATAATTTTGTCTGATCGCCATCAATGAGGAAATAATATACGCCAGGAACTTTTGTCGCGGGTATTTTTTTTACGAAAGAAACATCTGGTTTGCCGTCTTCATTTAAATCCATCAGTACATCCATTGCTGGCACATATAAGCCCACATAAGGACTTGTCAGTAAAGGACCCAGGCCCCAACGCATCAGGTCATAAAAGCGGAAACCTTCCATGATCAGTTCTATCGCGCGTTCGCGACGAATTTCCAGGAGAATGGGTGTTTCCATATTGCCATAAAATTTGGCTGCCAGATAAGGATCAGGGGTTAATGGCATGTCTGTATTTTTCAATCCGGCGCGTTGTCTCAACGGTTTGATGGTAGCGTTCCAGTCATCCGCAGAAAGGCCCTTATTGAGCTCCGCTTTGGCTTCTGCTTTATTCAACAATACTTCTGCATAGCGGATAATTGGAATAGAGTTATTATTTTCTGCTACCCCGTCTGTTGCTTTCGCATCCAGCGTAAATTTGAGCGGTTGATAACCCGTATAGGTATACGTAAAGTCAGGTGGCGCTATTTGTCCATCCCTGCGGTAGTTACCCATGCGGATGGTTTGTTGCAGGCGCAAATCCCTGTTCTTTACTTCTTCATTAAATGGCAGATTATCAAAGCCGGGTTTATCTGTAAACCGGGTACCGTCGATATTGAGATAGGTGTCTGCAAATGTTTTCACCAAACTAATGCGGTTGCCATAAGTAGCGCTGGTGAAATACCAGTTGGCATCATTAAATACACGCAGACTTTTATTACATACATACGCCAGTATTATTTCGTTGGCGTTAGGTGTTTCATTAATAAACAGGTTGCGGTAGTTCATGGTGGGATCACCGGCGGTATTCAGGGAATATTGCGCGCCCTTTATCACATCATCTGCCGCCGTAAGCGCCGCCTGCAGCCATTTATTTTCATCTTCCGGCAACTGCATATCCTTATGGTATTTGCGGAAAGTTCCTTCAAACAAACATACCCTGGATTTGTATGCCAGTGCTACCCATTTGGTAATCTGCGAACAGGTAATATCTTTTTTATCGCGGATGTTGGCGCAGGCAAAATCAAGATCTGC
>NZ_DATCVJ010000434.1:0-19483 GCF_036566945.1 Chitinophaga sp.
CAGCCTCAGTCTTTAAGTAATGATAATCTGTCCGCCATTGCCGCCGTATCTTTTGAAAAGAAATCGGCCGATCCCATATTCGGTGCCGTATGGATAGATGCAAAGGTGATCACTGACCGGGAAACCAGGCTGGTGACACTACAGGACATCAAGGTATCTAATATAAAGTTTCCCGGAGATGCCGATTCTGCAAAGCTGCGACAGCTGAAAGCACTATTGGAAAGTGAGCTTCCAAAGCATCCGCTGCACATCACACTGGATGATGTGTTGAGCACACTCGCTGAAAATAATCCCAGCGCTGCCAGTGCGGACGGACTGAAAAATGATCCGCCCGAGATTATCTATAAGGAACAAGCCTCCTTGTTGGTAACAATAGATGGGGAACCGAAAATGCAGACCGACAAAACGCTGGGCATGCCCCGTGTGGTGAACTCGCCTTTTGTAATTGTTCAGGAAAAAAGTAATCATCCATATTATTTGTATGCCGGCGGCAGGTGGTTCAGGACGACTTCGCTAACCGGTAGCTGGAGCTATGAAAAGAAGCCCCCTTCTGCTATCAGAAAGGTGGGAGACAAGATTGCCGCTAACAATCACGATACCCCTATTTCCCTCGATTCACTGCCATTGATTGTCGTGAGTACCGTACCGGCCGAGTTAATTCAAAGCTATGGTAAAGCCGTCTTTAATGCCGTTGCCGGCACAGGACTGCTGTACATGGATAATTCTCCCGATAACATTTTTATGGACATTGCTTCGCAGGAATACTATGTGCTGCTTTCCGGCAGATGGTACCTGTCGCGCAGTTTGCAGGGGCCCTGGGACTATGTGACACCGGATAATCTGCCAAAGGACTTTGCAAAGATTCAGGAAGGTACCTCTAAAGATGTGGTCCTCGCCAGCGTACCAGGTACGCCGGCAGCAAGAGAAGCCGTGATGGATGCACAGGTACCACAAACGGCCAAGGTAGACCGTAAGAAGGCAACAACTACCGTCACGTATGATGGAACGCCGAAGTTTGAGGCAGTATCCAATACGGCACTGGAATATGCGGTTAACACCTCTTCCACGGTTTTAAAGGAAGGCGGCGTGTATTATGTGGTAGACAAAGGTGTTTGGTTTACCGGTAATAGTCCTCAGGGCCCCTGGGTAGTAGCTACTACCCGGCCGGCCGACGTAGATAAGATCCCGGCCAATTCACCCGTCTATAATATTAAGTACGTGTACATTTACGATGTAACACCGGACGTAGTGTACATGGGCTACACACCCGGTTATACCGGCTGCTATGTAATGGGACCCACCGTGGTATATGGCACCGGGTATTATTATGCTCCCTGGTATGGCGCTATGTATTATCCGCGCCCGGTTACCTGGGGCTTCGGCATGTCTTATAATCCATGGACTGGCTGGAGCATTGGCTTCGGGGTGAGTGTTGGATTCTTCCATTTTGGCATTGGTTATGGCTTCGGTGGTGGCTGGTGGGGACCTCCCATTTTCCGTCCTCCTTTCTTCTATCCATATGCTCATGTATACGGTCCGCGGCCGGTGGTGATCAATAATATCCACGTCAATAACTTCTACGGTAATCATACTACGAACATTTACAATCGCCGAAATGATGTGGTTACTCATGACCGTAACCTGTCGGGCGCCACACAGGGCCGCATCTCACAACGCACCCAGGGTAATTTATCCGGTGCTACCCAGGGCCGCGTTTCACAACGCACGCAGGGTAATTTGTCCGGCGCTACCCGATCTCCCGCTTCACAACGGATGAATAATCATGTACAAGCCGATCGCAACGGAGATGTATTTCAGCGTAACAACAACGGGAGCTGGCAGCAAAGACAAGGAAATCAATGGCAACCTGTCAATAATGGGGCTAGCCGGCAAAATATGGAACACCAGTTCCAGCAACAACAAAGAGGCTGGCAGCACAACGATAATTTCAGACAATCTTTTCAACGTCCCCAGGGCAACTTCCGCTCCGGCGGAGGATTCCGCGGGAGACATTAAAAACATGGTATATGAGAGTACTATTCTTTTTGATGATGATGATCATATCTGGTATTACTGCCACTGCGCAAACCTTCAGAATGGTAAACGACGTTGCGAATGAGGATCTTGTTACTACCATTTTCGGTAAAACAAAAGTCGCACTCCTCACAGACTACCTGAAGATTTCTGCGATCGAAGAAAATGCTTTTCAAAGTGCGTTGATGGAATATGAAAACGATAAAAGCCCCTGGCTATCGGAGCGCATCGCTTTACTGAAAATGTATAACGCGGAATTTTCTTCGCTCGATAACGCAAAACTGAATACACTGACCAAGCAACTGATCAACAATGACCTGGAGTTTGGCCGGCTGCAAATGCGCTACTTCCGGAAAATGAATAAAGTACTGGGAGCTACCCGCGCCGCACAATTCTTTCAACTGGATAATTACATAGAGCAGTCTACAAGGGTATATATCCAGAAACAATTGCCTTTTATCCAGGAACTGGAATCCGACAAACAGGTGGGTGCGGCGCATTTAAAGCCACTTACGATGCGATAGGCATATATGGACCATGAACCGATCTAAAACAGTGGCATGCATATAAAACTCACCATATTACCCGACAACAAATCACTGGTACTGCTATTATTATTTATAGCTGTCACACTTTCTGTAATGGCCCAGGATACGCTTCCAAAGCCTGCGAAGCGAAAAATCAGTTTACGTGACTCACTGGATCATGCCATTGACTTCAGTGACTACATGATAGACGCCAATGGTTTTATTCCCATACCGATTCTGATCACCGAGCCGGCGCTGGGGATCGGCGGTGCTATTGCACCCGTGCTGCTAACCAAACGGCATCAGCCCGAGAACTACAAAAAACATAAAAACATGGAGCCCATTCCTCCGGACCTGACCGCGGGGCTTGCCTTTTATACGGCTAATAAAAGCTGGGGCGTAGGAGGGGGCAGGAGTGGCAGTTTTATTCGCTGGAGACTCCGGTATAAAATATTTGCCGCCTACACAGATCTTAATCTCAAGTTCTATAAAACCTTGCCCATAAAAGGGGAAACAGAATTTCAGGTAAACCTGAAAAGCATTCCGGTATTTCTACGGCTGCAAAGACAGTTGGGTTATTCGAACTGGCATGCTGGCTTTCAATACATTTTTGTTAAAACAACCGCCAGTTTGGAACATTCCATCCTGCCGGATTCTCTTTTTAAACCCAAGGAAATGGATAACATCAGCAGCATAGCGGGTGTGCTGGTGGAATACGACAAGCGGGATAATACTTTTACACCCTCTAAAGGAACCAAGTTTCATGTCGGGGCTAATTTCTCCAATCATATTTTCGGCAGCGACTTCGACTATACGAACCTGGGCGCCTATGTATATCATTATATCCCTATTGGCAGCAAAAAGAAATGGGTATGCGGCCTTCGGGGGGATATGCAGCAGGTATTGGGCGATATTCCTTTTTATTTTAAGCCCTCTGTTGATTTAAGGGGTATCCCTAAAGGGCGCTATCAGGGAAATGTAACCACGTTGGTGGAAACAGAGCAACGCTGGAATATTGTGCGGCGCTGGAGTGCCGTGTTCTTTACCGGTGTGGCGAAAGCATTTGACGATTATTCTGATTTCGGTTCGTCCTCCTGGGACTATAGTTACGGTACGGGTGTCCGCTACCTGCTGGCCCGGAAATTTGGTTTATACATGGGCGCTGATGTGGCCCGTGGCCCGGAGCAGTGGGGCTTTTATATACAATTTGGCAGCGCCTGGCTGAGATAATGATTTAATATTTTTTATATGCCTTTTTTGACAAGATACACGCTAACGGGATTACTATTATTCATGGGTAGCCATGTAGTGCACGGGCAGGCGTTGATTGCGTTGTTGTTTGGGAAGAAGATCACGAACGACAAGCTCAAGGTAGGCATTATACTGGGCGGCTCTTCCAGCTGGATAGAACATGCTACCGGACAGCAGCCCCGTGTTGGTTTTGCCATCGGTGCATTTACAACATATGATCTTAACAATCCAAAGTGGCAATTAGTCATGGATATTATTATGAAATCGCCCAAAGGCGCCAAGGGCCTCCGGTACGAAAATACATTTATCACGCCGGATGAACCGAAAATGGTGGGTACGGAAATAGATCGTAAGGTGACTTATCTCACGGTGGCGCCATTGATCCGTTATAAATTCACACCGTCTTTCGGACTGGCGGTGGGGCCGCATCTGGGCGCAAGATTGCGGGCTAATGATACGTATGAGTTAGGGATGGATCAGGGTACCCTGTCGTACAAATACAATAGTAAACCAAACACGCATCTGGCAGATGCAGGGGCTACGTTTGATGTACAGTACACGCTGATGAAGGGAAAGGGGGTGCGGCTGAATGCACAATTTAATCTGGGATTTGTAAATTTTTATAAAGATACAGACCTCACCGGGTATAACCGGCAAGTACTGGTAACAGTGGGAATACCTATTGGTGGTGGAAAGTCAAAGTAAATTATATCATATGAAAACAATTGCAATCGGGTTATTATTATTGTGCTGCCTGGGTGCTGTCGCACAAACAGACAGTTTATCACACAAGAAGCACAAGCCTACTCCTCCCTGGTATGTGGATCGGTTCCGCATTTCTGCCGGGTTCTTTATTCCTTTTACGCACACTGATGTCAGTGTAGGGAATACCTCTGGTACGAAAGGAACTAATATTAGTTTTGAAAATACATTAGGGTATGCCAATACTAATTTCACTTTTTTAGGTGATTTTCAGTGGCGTGCCAGCAGGCGCTCACGTTTCGATCTGGCGTATTACCGGGTGGCCAGAAGTGCAGGGCATGTATTGGACAAGGAAATAACATTCGGGGAACATACCTATCCGGTGAATGCGGCCACGAATAGTTATTTTAATACAGACATCTTCCGTTTCTCCTATGGATACGCATTGCTTTGCAAGCCTCGTGCAGAAGCAGGTATCATGATTGGTGCGCACATTGTAAAAGCGGGTGTAGGTTTAGCTGCCGTTACAAATGTGGGTAGTGTGGCGGTTACTGATGATTATGGTTTTACGGCGCCTTTGCCGGACGTTGGTATCTGGGGGGGCTATACGTTTGCTGAACGTTGGGCGGTGACGGCAGAGGTCAGTTATCTGGGGCTCACCGTAGACAATATCAAAGGAAGAATTATCGCAGCCAATGCACAGGTGATGTACCGGATCATACAGCGATTCAGTGTGACTGCTGGTTATACCGGTTTTAATTTTAATGTGGAAGCTACCCGTAAAAACCTGGTAGGGGAACTGGTATGGGGATATAACGGGCCGTCATTAACGGCCACCTGGTCGTTTGGCCACAAGCCATGGTAAATATCTAAATCGATGTATATGCTAAAAAAGAAAATCGCCTTGTCATGGCTGGCTATTGTTATACTGGGATTTTCCCTGTCCGGATGTAAAAGTGATAAAAGCCAGGCGCCTACCGACAAAGAAATTGCGGATGCATATACGTATATGCTTGGGCGTTATATTGTACTCCGACAGGAAAACAATGATATCAATGTAGAAAAAGTGGGCTATAATAAGATAAAATATAATCCACTGGGATCTGCACAATTTGTAAATCCCAATATGGATGTGGCCTACCTGGAGTCGTGGCTGGCTGTAGACAGCACCCACGCGGTGATCTTAAATGTGCCGGAAGTAAAAGGTCGTTACTATACAGCAGAGTTGCTGGACGGTTGGGGTGAGGTGATCACTAATATCAATGAACGTAATTACCCGGATCATCCCTATGGAAAATTTGCTTTGGTGATCAAAGGAACAAACCCTGCCAACGTTGGTGACGCTATGAAAATAGAATTGCCTGCTGCGAAAGCGAAAATGCTCGCCAGGGTGGAGTTGAGGGGTACACCAGACATAGCGGTGAAATTACAACGGCAGTTTACACTGGACGTGCCGGAAGGTATTAAAATAGCACCTCCGCTGGAGGTGCCGGCATTCACCAATGCAAAACTGATTGGCGGAGCCATATTTGATAAGCCGGACGAAGTATTGGCGTCTTATCCGGATGTGATGCCGGACGCCGCGAGGTATCAGGCATTGGTGAAAAAGGTAGCGGCATACCGGCAAACAGGCGATTCAGCCGCCAATAATGTGGAAGATGTGGTCAATGAAAAAGCAATCCCTGCTTTCCTGGCTGGCGCCAAAGGATTTGGCACACAAAAAGGTGGCTGGTCAGTTTCATACGTAACCGGAAAATTCGGGAATGATATCATGGCGAGAGATATCATTGACTACGGTGGCTTATGGGCGAATGTCGCGAGCGACGCGATTTATTTTATCGGACTCACAGATAGTGATCAACAAATACTCAACGGCAGCAGCACTTATGAGATCCGTTTCCCTAAGGGGGAATGGCCGGGATCTGCGGTCAACGCATTCTGGTCGGTGACGCTGTATAGTGTACCTGATTATGGGGTGGTAGCAAATAGTTTAGAGAGATACAGCATCAATAATGTATCGGGTTTAAAACCTAATGCAGATAGTTCCCTGAGCATATGGCTGGCCGCTGCAAAACCGGCAGAAAGCGCTGCGGAGAACTGGCTGCCAACACCCGCAGCCAAAGGGTTTGCACTTACTTTCAGAATGTATGTGCCGAAAAAAGAAGTGTTGGATGGCAGCTGGTTTCCGGCGCCCATAAAAAAGAAGTAAACAAAAGCAACAAGTTAGTGTTTATAGCATTTATACGTCTCTCCTAAGCATCAGCATACAGTAAGCTTTCATCATCATCATCGGTATCATTTTTTCCTGCGCGGAAGAAGTACTGCTATTCATTGCACATACTTAAACAATGGTTGATATGAAATACCTTCCTGATTTTAAACGATTGCTCGTTTATGCCTGCCTGTTAGCTCCGACACTTTTCTCTCACCCGGTGTCAGCACAGAAGAAGCCTAATATCCTGGTCATTTTTGGTGACGATATTGGCTTGTGGAATCTCAGTTATTGGAACAAAGGCATGATGGGTTTTAAAACACCCAACATTGACCGGATCTCCAATGAAGGGGGCACTTTCACGGATTATTACGGACAACAAAGTTGTACCGCCGGCCGGGCTGCCTTTATCACCGGCCAATGTCCGTTCCGTACCGGTTTAACCAAAGTAGGTTTACCCGGTGCTGATGTTGGTCTGCAAAAAGAAGATCCCACTATTGCTGAATTCCTGAAACCATTGGGATATGCCACCGGACAGTTCGGTAAAAACCATCTGGGGGATAAAGATAAGTTCCTGCCCACGGCGCATGGTTTTGATGAATTCTTTGGCAACCTCTACCACCTGAATGCGGAAGAAGAACCAGAGCATGAAGACTATCCCAAAGATCCTGCATTTAAGAAAAGGTTTGGTCCGCGCGGCGTGATCAGATCTACCGCAGATGGTAAAATAGAAGATACGGGCCCATTAACTATTCATAGGATGGAAACAGTAGATCAGGAGTTTTATGATGCGGCCATAGATTTTATGAAAAAACAAAAGCAGGCAGACAAGCCTTTCTTTGTATGGTTCAATGCCACCCGTATGCACGTGAACACGCACCTGAAGCCTGAATCGAAGGGTAAAACCGGATTAGGCTTGCAGGCAGATGGTATGGTGGAACACGATGCGATGGTAGGTGATCTCCTGAAATTCCTGGACGATAATGGGCTTACAGAAAACACCATTGTGATCTACTCTACCGATAACGGCGCGATGAAATGCGAATGGCCTGACGGTGGTGCTTCTCCATTCAAAGGTGAAAAAGATATGAACTGGGAAGGCGCTTTCCGGGTACCCTGCGGCATACGCTGGCCTGGTCATATTAAACCTGGTACTGTATTCAATGATATCTTTTCTGCGGAAGACTGGCTGCCTACGCTCATAGCTGCTGCAGGTGGAGATGCAGATCTTCCCGCCAAAGCAGTGAATGGGGTAACGGCAGGTGCCAAACATTTCAAAGTACATCTGGATGGCTACAACATGCTCCCATATCTCACCGGTCAGGTGAAAGAAGGCCCACGTCACCAGTTCTTTTACTTTAGTGATGATGGCGACCTGATGGCCTATAGAAGGGATCGGTGGAAGTTTAACTACATGACGCAGGATGCAAAAGGAATGTCCGTATGGCGTGAACCAATGGATGCGCTCCGGGCACCACTCCTGGAAGATCTCCGGGCTGATCCATTTGAATATGCACATGATCACGCTACCTCTTACTACGAAAAATGGTTTATAGACCGTGCCTTCCTGATCCTGCCTTCGGCGGAGGAAGTAGGTGCTTATCTGGCTACCTATAAACAATTTCCTCCCCGTCAGAAACCAGCCAGTTTCAATGTGGAAGAATTTACCAATGCTTTGAAAGCAGGAATTAAATAATTGTGTTGTTTTTTAATGCTGAAAAGAGGTTGTTCCTGTGAAAGGACAACCTCTTTAATTACTGCTCATATGACTACATTAGAACAGGTTAAAACACTCAGACAACGTATAGGCGAGGACGTGATTGGTCAGCAGGATGTGATTGACAAGATCCTCATCGGCTTACTGACAGATGGCAACGTGCTGCTGGAAGGCTTGCCGGGACTGGCAAAAACCAGGGCCGTAAAAAGTTTGGCAAAGCACCTGGACTGTAAACTTAATCGTATTCAGTTTACACCAGATCTGTTGCCCGCCGATGTAACCGGTACGGAAATTTATCAGCCACAATCCGAAGAGAAATTTATTTTCCAGCCCGGACCCATCTTCAGTAACCTGGTACTGGCAGATGAAATTAACAGGGCCCCGGCGAAAGTGCAATCCGCCCTGCTGGAAGCCATGGAAGAAAGACAGGTATCCGTAGCCGGAAAAACACATCAGATGGAACCCTTGTTTATGGTACTGGCTACCCAGAACCCCATAGAACAGGAAGGTACCTATCCATTACCGGAAGCGCAGCTGGATCGCTTTGTGATTAAAATAAATATCACCTATCCCGACAAGGAAAGTGAAATCGGTATCGTGAAACTGGTAAGGGAGGAAACGAAGAGTAAGCCGGCGCCTTCAGCCGGAATTCCGCAACAGGTCATATTCGATGCCCGTAAAGAAATTAATGAAGTGAAAGTAGCAGATGGCGCGGCCAACTACATCGCAGACATAGTAGACGGTACCCGTTATCCGGAAAAACTGACGAAGGAGCTGGCACAGTGGCTGAGCTACGGCGCCAGTCCCCGCGCCAGCATTAGCCTGGATCGCTGCGCCCGTGCAGTGGCCTGGCTGGATGGCCGCGATTATGTAACGCCGGACGATATACGTTTTATTGTACATGATGTACTCCGTCACCGCATTATTCTCAGCTATGAAGCCAATGTAGCCCGCATGAATGCTGATAAAGTAATTGATGAATTATTAAAAGTGATTGCCGTACCATAATGGGAAAAAACAAACATACCACGCAGACATATCCTCCCGGTGTAGTGATTACACTGGAAGAGCTGATGCGTTATGAATATTACGTACAGGATATCCCGTTATTGCCGCAACATCCGGTGTATACCATACTGGCGGGACGGCATGCTTCCAAATTGAGAGGCCGGGGACTGGATTTTGAAGAAGTACGTATATACGTGCCTGGTGATGATATCCGTAACATCGACTGGAAAGTGACGGCGAGAACAGCTGAAACACATTCCAAAGTTTTTAACGAAGAAAAGGAACGCCCGACTTTTGTGGTAGTAGACCAGAGCACCCGGTTATTTTTCGGATCGCAGCTACTGGTAAAATCGGTAGTGGCCGCGCAGGTGGCAGCACTCAGCGCCTTTTATACGGTTCGTCGGGGCGACAGGGTAGGAGGTATTGTTTTTAATGAAGAACGGAATGATTTTATTTCACCTGCCAGAAGTAAATCGCATGTACAACATTTACTCACCCGTATAGCAGACATGAATGCACAGTTACCCACGCGTACGCATATACGACAAGACCCCGATGTGCTAAATGAAATACTGCACAAAACGGGTACGTTGGTAACGCATGATTATGTAGTGACAGTGATCAGTGATTTTTCCCTTGCCAATGAAGATACTTTCCGTTACCTGGAGCATATCGCCGCACACAATGATGTGATGCTGGTGCATATCACGGACCCGATGGAGGCCGCACTGCCGGATGGCAGTCTGGTGCTTAGTGATGGCTTCCGGCAGGTATTATGGGATAATAGTACCCGGCATAACGGTGAACGGTATACGGAAGATTTTGAAAAGATGAAAAGTGCGTTGACGGAGCGATGCAGAAACTATCGTATCCCCGTCATTTTTATAGATACCGGTGCGGAAGTCAGCAGTCAGCTCATGCATTTCTTCGGTAAAACCAATCAATGAACGAGTATGCAACAACCAGCTACACAACAATATGGAGACCTGATGGAGCCGAAGCCGGTGCCTTTTAGTTTTAGTGCGCCCGGTTGGTATGTGCTGGATGTGTTGTTACTGATAGCACTGTTGTTACTGATCTTTGGCTATATCAGATACTATCACCGCAACCGCTACCGGCGCGAGGCTTTACAATGGCTGGATCAGCGGGGCGGGGAAGATCATGTGAAACAGCTGTATGCGGCAGATATGTTGATGAAGCGGGTAGCCATGCACGTATATGGCCCGGAGGCAGTCGCTACATTACAAGGTACGGAGTGGATCAACTTTCTTAACAAGTGTAACCGCCGTACTTATAGTTTTTCGGAAGATGACAGCCGTTTGTTGTTTGACGCATTTTACCGGAACCCGCAAGCGGTCAGTGAAGCAGCTACCACTACTTTTATTTCAAAAACCAGGAACTGGATACGACATCATCACCATGGACTTCGAAATCGCACATAAATGGGTCGCATTTTTACTGCCTTTACCTTTGCTGGTATATTGGCTGCTGCCGCCATTGCGGCGGCGGCGGGCGGCGTTAATAGCACCGTTTTTTCAAAGAGCGGCGCAGGTTGCCGGTGTTCGGCCGCGTAAAAATGCCTGGGTAACCCGTAAGAACATTTTTATGTACGGGGTACTCATCTTATGCTGGATATGCATGTTGGCAGCGGCTTCCTCTCCGCGTTTTGTCAGCAAACCAGGCAAGCGTCCTAAAACTGTCAGAAGTTTTTTGATAGCAGCAGATATTTCCTTTAGTATGGCGCAAACCGATTGGGTAGTTAACGGCAGGCGGATGAGTCGCTGGGACGCAGTGATATCGTTGATGAAAGATTTTATTGCCAAAAGAAAAAGTGATCAGATGGGATTGGTGGTATTTGGCAGCAATGCGTATATACAGGCGCCGCTCACTACAGATCTGCCGATGATCAACTGGCTGCTGGATCAAACAGAAGTAGGCATGGCAGGACAAATGACCAATATCGGTGATGCCATTGCCTACAGCGTGAAAATCCTGAAGGAGGATACGCTGCAGCAAAAAGTAATGTTGCTGATCACCGACGGCGTAGATACCGGCGTAGACTTGTTGCCACTGGATGCCGCTAAGATGGCGGGTAAAGATTCCATTACCATTTATACCATGGGCATCGGAAAGGCTTCCGGCAACGGAGGCTATGATCTCGATGAACCTACCCTGAAAGCGATAGCGGCCACCACTGGCGGCCGCTATTTCAATGCCATGAATGAAAAAGACCTCAGCGGCGTTTACAAGGCGCTGGACGAGCTGGCGCCGGTAGTATACCAGGAAGAAAGTTTTGAGCCGGTAACGCTGCTCTATTATTATCCACTGGCAGCAGGAGTGATCCTGGCATTGGTATTCCAGTTGATCAGCGGCAGCTGGCGTTTCACCCGCAAAATGATACAACATGCTTGAGGCGATGGAAAATATTAACTGGCGGATCGACTGGCAGCAGTTTCATTTTCTGCGGCCAATGGCTTTATATTTATTTATTCCGTTAGTGTTAACCGTACTTATTTTGCTGGCAGGCAACAGGGAGCCGCAACGCTGGAAGCATATGATTGCGCCAGTGTTGCGTCCCTATCTTTTTACGGAAGGCAATCGCTGGTCGCTGCTGTTGCCACTGGTGTTTTTTATACTGGGTAGCAGTGCCGCCATTATTGGTACAGCGGGGCCTGCGTGGAACAAAACCATTGTACCGGGGCAGAAAGTGCAGGCGGTAGTACTGATCGCCATGGACCTTTCGGCTTCCATGAATGCCACGGATATTCAACCCACCCGCCTGGAAAGGGCCAAGCTAAAATTGAGCGATTTCCTCGATGCAAAGCCGGGAGCCAAAGCAGGCTTGCTGGCGTTTGCAGGTACCCCCCACCTGGTGATGCCTTTCACCAGCGATGCCAAGCTGATTCAACTACAGGCCAGTGCTTTAAATGCGAAAGAAATGCCGGTGCCCGGAACCAATACGGCACTACTCCTCAAATATGTGGATACGCTCATGAACCCGGTGCTGGCGCCCAGCACTGTATTACTAATGACAGATGAAGTGACGGCTGCCGATGCCGCATTGTATACCAATTACGTGAACAGCAGTATTCATCATATGGAAATTCTGCTGATGTCGTCGCCGGCAGGCGCCCCGGTACCTGGGTTTGCCAAGGTGGTTTCCCGGCAGGACGATGGCGTATTACAATCACTGGCCACCAATCCCCGCATTACCGTTAACCACCTCACCCTGGATACCACCGATGTAGGTGCCATTGCTACCCGCATCCGGAAACATCTCATCTTCGAAAAAGATAAAAAAGCAGACGATAAAGCCTGGGACGATATGGGATACCTGGTGATCATTCCTGTAGGGTTGCTGGTGCTGCTATGGTTCCGGAAGGGCTGGGCCATACAATGGTGCCTTATTCCTTTGTTATGGCTGCTGGGGAGCTGTAGTGTGAACAGCCGGCAGGCTAACTGGTGGTATACGAAAGATTACCAGGGGCAGGTACTTTACAAATCCGGCGATTATAAAGCCGCGGAAGAGCGGTTTGACGATATTCCCCATAAGGCTGCCGCTGCATTCAAAGCGGGAGATTACGATGCTGCTGCGGCGTTGTTTGCGCTGGATAGCACCGCGACGGGACAATATAACCTCGGACTTTCTCTGGCAAAAGCAGGGCATTTTGAAGATGCTATGGCTGCCTTTGCGAAAGCCGGAGAAATGAATCCGGAACTGGAAAAGCAGGCGGCGCTGAGCATGAACAAAGTCAGCAAAGCTAAAAACCAGGTAGATTCTGTTGAGAATGTAGAGAAGAAAAAAGACACCAAGTTAAAAGAAGACCCCAAAAATGGGCCGCTGAAAGAACGGAAACGCACCGAAGCAGATCCCAAACTATCTGCGGATAACCAGGTGAAAGATATGCCTAAAACAGGCGACAGACGTACCGATGAAGCCAAGTCCAATATTCACAAGGCGCAGGAGGCAGAGGGTGGTCCTTCGAAAAATGATACTACCGCGAGCAACAATGAGGCGATGAAGAATATTATTCTCCGCCGGCCACCGGCCGACCCCGGAGAATTTTTACATAAAAGATTTGAACTGCAGCGGAAGCGGTATTATCAACAGGTAAAGCCCGGCACGCAGCAGTGGTAACAGGTTGGTAACGAAAAATAGTTTTTTTTTAAACAACAACAATGGTAAAACAGCTCATAACGGTCATGTATATACTATTTTTTACCGGCGCGGCACATGCGCAGGTAAAATGCTTTGCCAAAGTGGAGCTGGACAGGTCCAATGTGTATATACAACAGCCCTTTAAAGTGACGTTTACGGTACTCACCGCTACCTGGTATACGCAGGCACTGGAGTTTGATAATATACAGATCCCTGCTGCCTTTGTGATGCCCTTTACCAAAGCACAACCCGGCAGATTTACAGACAATGGGGTGGAATATTCCGGTATACAGTTTTATTATATTGTGTTCCCTTACCAGGCAGGGGTATTCAGTGTGCCATCCATTACTATAAAAGCGGAAACACCTCCGGAAGGGAGTGCGGTCAGCGCCAAAGTAACGCTGCATACCACGCCGGTTTCCTTTGTGGTGAAGCCGGTGCCCAGGAGTTTTCCTGCCGGGGAAGAGTGGCTGGTAGCCCGGGATGTGCTACTCACGTCGCATTGGAATAAATCATTGTCGAATCTGAAAGTTGGAGATGTAATTGAACGCACGCTGACTATTGATGCCACCGGTACGTTGCCTCAGTTCATTCCACCTATAAAAGACCCCAAAGTTTCCTGGGCGGAAGTGTATCCGGGCAAAGTAAGTCTGAAGGATACGCGGGATGAGTACAACGCCAATGGAGAAAGGGTACAGGTTTCTTCCTGGTTGCTGACGGCGGCAGGCGAATTTGAGCTGCCAGCCGAAGCCCTGTCCTGGTGGAACCCCTATGCCGCGAGGATGTACACCCGCAGTATTCCAGCGGTAAAACTAAGCGTGGCGCCTAATCCCGGACTGGGTATGCTGACCACCCTGAAGGATAGTCTGGCTAAAGCTGCCGTCCCTACCTCCGGCGCAAAGAAAGGTCCGCTCCTGATCGCGGGCATGATCTGGTATAAGGCCCTGGCGTTCGGAGTAGCCGGATTGCTATTGTTGTGGCTTTTAATAAAAGCAGCGTTGTCTCTCTCTAAAAAAATAAGCAAAGCCCGGAAAGATTACCTGCAAAGTGAAACCTATTGGTTCCGGCGATTGATGAAGGCCTCCGCAGATAACGGCAATGTATCTACGCAGGTGTATCAGTGGTGGGACAGGTGGCCGACGGCGCCTAAATATCCGGCGGTAGCTGCCACGCTGAAAGAACAGCAGGAAGATCTGGCAGCCACAGAATGGGCCAGCTATGAAGCCGGGGTATATGGGCAGGGAAGTATCCCCCAAAGTGAGGTGGATAAGTTAAAACAGCAACTCAAACAGTACCGGAGGAGGAACAAACGTAGGCGCAACGCGGCGCATGCCCTCCCATTGCAATGGAAAAGGGAACCCGTCACAAAAAATTAAAATGTTCTTTTCAAACCTTTTTGTTTTTGCCGGTGTTAACTAAGAAACAGGCTTCTGTAGGGGCTGTTTTTCAGTACCACGTAAATGCGATCTATTGTAATATTGGCCACGCGCCGCTTTTGATACAGCACCCGCTGTATTCCTTAGCATATCAAAGAAGTATCATCATCATCCTGTAGAAATGACGCCATTTCAGTTTAAAACATTTAAACTGAAGCGGTATGCTATGACATGCTAAAATCATCAGCTTCCCATGCAACAATATTTTTTCATCATAAGGTTTAACGGATACAATAGTTGGCAAAACCTATGGAGCCGGCAGGGAGTTCTCTCCCTGCCATTCATACTTAAACTGCAGCGTCCATGTTGAAATTATCTTTCATATCAGGGTTATTAGTCTTGCTGCAAACGACAGCGATGGCGCAGGCGGGCGCCGGTATGAAGCTGGGCGATGCGCATAAGGAATATGAAGACAGTATTGCCCGGGCAGGGTATCCCTATCGGTTTCCGATACTGGGCAAAAAGGTCACGGCCAAAGGATTTAGCTTGCAGTACCCTGTAGGCGCCATGCTGAACCTCAATAACACCAGTCAGCTGGTGAATATTACAGATCTTAAAGTTGGGTTTAATGATATAGACCCGGTACCACTGGACTTCGTAAAATTCGGGGAAGTAAAAGCCACCATGCAAAGCGTCACCACCCGTGTGGATTTGTGGGTACTTCCCTTTGTAGATCTTTATGGAATTGCAGGGCTGGTGCAGGCGAAAACAAATGTCAGTATTGTTTCACCTTTCCAGTTTTCCAGTGAAGCAGATTTTAAAGGATATGTAATGGGGCTGGGAACTACCCTGGCCGGGGGGTATCACGGCATCATTACCATTACTGACATTAATTATACCTGGACGCATATGGATAAGTTGGATGATGTGGTAAAGGCATTGATGGTGACGCCGAGGTTAGGATATAATTTTAACTTTAAAGAGCGGCCTAATAAATCTGTGGCATTGTGGGTGGGAACTTCAGGCTTTTATGTGAATCATGGAACGTCGGGTTCCATTGATTTGTCGGATCTGGGGCCTCAAATGAGCAAGGATCAGGCAGAAAAAATTGTGGCTGAAACAGAGCAGTGGTACCAGGGCTTGACAAAGCCACAGCAGGTAGTGGTAAAAAGAGTAGCACAGAGCATATTGAATAAATTAAATAATATCCCGGATGACATCACCGTGAATTATTCCCTGAAGAAAACGCCGACTTCCCACTGGAGTTTACTGGTAGGTGGTCAATACCAATTTAATAAAAGATGGCAGGTAAGATCGGAAGTAGGATTTCTGGGCGGACGGTCTTCTGTTTTAATATCCGGTAACTACAGGTGGCGTTGGTGAAAAAAATATCGGTGCTGCTATTGTTCGCTGGCTGTTGTATGCTAACACCGGCAGCCTTATATGCACAGATAATAAAACCGGATGTGACCGATGTTATTGAGTTCATGGATGGAGAAAAGATAATAGGGAAAGTGAAAAAAATACAACGGGGTGTGCTGACGCTGGACCCGGATAAACTGGAAGATAACGTAACTATTAAGCTAAGAAATATAAAATCGATCACTGCCCGCAGGAAATTGTATCTGATAGAAAGTATCGCTAATAAAAAGTACTACGGAATATTGGAACCCGGTCGGGGAGCAGGCTGGGTAAAGATTATAGAAGGACACGATACGACAGAATTATTCATTGAAGACCTGGATAATATTGAGAACCTGGATGAAAATTTTCTGAAGCGGCTGGATGGTTCGGCGAGTCTTGGTTTTTCGTACTCCCGTTCCAGTAATATAGGGCGTATCAATGAGAGTCACAATATGACCTACAGTACGCGCAAGTGGCTTTTTCTTACGTCGGGCGACCTGATGTATACACTGGATAATGAATTTAAAGGAATAGAGAAGGCAGATCTGGCAGTACAGGCTTACATCGAATTCTGGAAAAAATGGTTTGCGCTTTCTTCGGCTCAGTTTCAGCGTAGTACAGAGTTAGGGTTAAGTGCGCGTTTGCAGCTGGCAGAGGGAGCAGGGCCTATCCTGATTAAAAACAGGCGGAATGATCTGAGAGTCGCAACGGGTATTTCTATTCAACGGGAGTACAGTACAGATAGTACAAAATCAAGTAACTCCTATTCTACGGAAATACCACTGTTTGCCAATTATTATCTGTACAAGTTAGGTACACCCGAGCTGACGTTGCAGGCTACCAATTCATTGTTCTTTAGTTTGTCGCAGGGAGGCCGCTGGCGTATGGATCAGAATATAACGCTGTATTGGAAAATTGTGACGCATTTGAATTTAAACGTACAGTTCTATTTCGATTTTGATAGTAAGCCGGCGAGTGCAACGGCACAGAAAACGGATTTTGGTACCGTATTCAGCATCGGTTATTCGTGGTAGCATCGTCCATCCTGATCAGTAGTAACGGGTGAAGAAAGAAA
The DNA here is from genome assembly GCF_036566945.1 of Chitinophaga sp. Taxonomy (GTDB): domain Bacteria; phylum Bacteroidota; class Bacteroidia; order Chitinophagales; family Chitinophagaceae; genus Chitinophaga. The sequence continues at coordinate 17,466 of NZ_DATCVJ010000434.1, forward strand.
AAAAGTTTTTTACAACCTCACATAAAATGAACATCATGAAAAGTTTGATCCTCTGTTCTGCAGTCGCTCTATTACTGTTCACAGCCTGCGGACCTACGCTGAAAGTAACGTCTGACGTAAACAAGCAGGCTAATTTCACGGGCTATAAAACGTTTGCCCTGTATAATCCTGCCGGCCAGAAAAGTCCGGTTAGTGAGTTAAACAGAAATCGTATAGACCAGGGCGTTATAGCCGCTATGGTTGCCAAGGGCTATACACAGGCAGATACGTCTACTGCCGATCTGTTGGTAAATCCGATTACCATTGCCAAGCAAGGTCAGAATGTAACAGCTAATACCGATTCTTACGGTTATGGCGGTTTCTACAGACCTTATTATTGGGGTGGTGGCATGGGAATGAATTCCAGCACGACTACTTTTTCTGTAGACAAATACATTGATGGTTCCGTGATCATTGATGTGATTGACCGTGAAAAAAGGAATCTGCTGTGGCAAGGTGTCGGCAACAGCCAGATCGATGGTCCTATCAAAGATCCGGATACTAAAATACCTGCAGCCATGACGAAGATAATGGCCAGTTTCCCGGCTAAGATGTAAGGTGTTCAGATAAAATAATCACTATGATAACAACCGGTAGCAGCCGTCATTTCCGGAGATGGATTGTGTTATCTGTAATATTGATCTTTTCCCTCCGTTTGCAGGCGCAGGAGGACCCTTTACCGTCCTGGAACAACGGGACGGTAAAGCAGTCTGTTATCAGTTTTGTGAAGGATGTTACCAATGAAGGATCTGATAAGTTTGTGCCGATAGAAGATCGTATTGCTACATTCGATAATGATGGAACATTATGGGCAGAGAAGCCTGTTATACAGGCTCTTTTTGCCATGTTCCGTGTGCATCGTATGGTAGCCGCCAATCCTGCGCTGAAGAACAAAGAACCCTTTAAAGCTGTTATGGAAAATGATAAATCTTATTTCGCCAAAGCAGGAGAAAAGGGGTTGCTGGAACTGGTAGACATCACGCATACCGGGATGACAGCTCCGGAATTTGAAAAAGAGGTCAGGCTATTTTTTGAAACGGTGAAACATCCGTCTCTGGGCGTGCCGCTGGCCAAGGTGTTGTATCAGCCTCAGCTGGAACTATTGAACTACCTGCGCATGAATGGGTTCAAAACATTTATCTGTTCAGGTGGCACCGTGGATTTCATGCGGGTGATCAGCCGGTCGTATTATGGCATTCCCCCGGAACAGGTGATAGGAACGGAGTTTAAGTATCGTTATGTGGACAGTGCCGGTGTGAATGACATCTACCGGATGTCCGGTATCCGGACGTTTAACGACAAACAGGAGAAACCGGTCAGTATCCAGTATCACATTGGCAAAAGACCGATACTGGCTTGCGGGAATGAAGGCGGCGAAGGCGATGTGTATATGTTGCGTTTTTGCCAGGGCAGTAGCTATCCTTCCCTGCAGTTGCTGGTGAATCATGATGATGGCCAACGTGAATTTCAGTATGAAGAGAAAAGTAATAAGTCGCTGAATATGGCAGCTCAGTATCATTGGCAGGTCATCAGCATGAAAAACGATTGGAAAACGATTTTTAATAAATAAGCTGCCAGTTTTTGTCATCAGTAAAACCTATTTGAAATGATCATTAAAAGCAGGGTTTTGTCGCTTGGATTATTACTATTGGCTTGCAATCAACCACCTGCCAAAAATGTGGCAGATAACGTGGGCAAGGCCGCCTGTTGTGCCGTTCCATCGCGGTTTGCGGCAAAAGGAGCAGAGGGGTCAGATAAAGAGCCGGAGAATATGATATGGTTGTCCGGCGGAGAGTTTATGATGGGAACCGATGAAAAAGAAGCTTATGAAGCAGAGAAACCGGCCCATCGCGTGAAAGTGGATGGATTCTGGATAGATAAAACGGAAGTGACCAATGAAGAATTTAAAGCCTTTGTAGATGCCACCGGCTATATCACCGTGGCAGAAAGAAAGCCTTTATGGGAAGATATTCGTAAAC
>NZ_DATCVJ010000435.1:0-18582 GCF_036566945.1 Chitinophaga sp.
GACTGGATACCATCATCACAGATAATCCCGACCTGCCTTCACTGAAACCATATATTAACCTGGGTATACAGGTAATTTAATCAGTTTAATTTTTATCTTAACCGCGAATGTTACAGGATCTATCGATGGTGATGGTTAATAAAAGAGCGACCCGCATTGCGGTAAGCGCCTTATTTTTTCTTACCGGCTTATGTTTTTCCAGCTGGGCTTCCCGTATTCCGGATATCCAACTGGCACTACACCTGAATGATGCAGGTTTGGGTAGTTTGCTACTGGCGTTGCCGGTGGGGTCTATTATTGCATTGCCATTAACGGGTGTGCTGATATCGAAATTCGGTAGCCGGCAGGTACTACTGGTGGCAGCAGTGGCCTACGCAGCCGTTTTGCCAACATTAGGACTGGCACATACCGCCTGGGAACTGAGCATCTTCCTGGTGCTCTTCGGCTTTTGTGGTAATATGGCTAACATTTCGGTGAATACACAAGCCGTTGGCGTGGAAGCGATGTATGGACGCTCTATTATGGCCTCCTTTCATGGACTGTGGAGCGTTGCCGGCTTTACAGGGGCAGCTATCGGTACCTGGATGTCGGGCCTGCATATGGCCCCGGTGTATCATTTTTTAATTATTGGAGGTATTGCCTGGTTGATTATCCTTTTAACCATGAGCCGCTTGGTTCCGGTAGTACCCAATGAAAATAAGGTGCCTTCTTTATTCGCGAAGCCGGATAATTTCCTGCTCACACTGGGTATTATTGCCATGTGCTCTATGATCTGTGAGGGGACTATGTTTGATTGGGGAGGCGTATATTTCAGAAGAGTATTATTAGTGAGAGATGGGCTGTCTGGTGCCGGCTATGCTGCGTTTATGAGTACCATGGCTTCCGGGCGCTTTGTGGCAGATTATCTGACCACCAAATTCGGGGTGAAGAAGATGTTGCTGATAAGTGGAGTCCTGACCGCTTCCGGCTTAATGCTGGCCGTTATTTTCCCGTATTTCCTCACCGCTATGTTTGGATTTATGTTGGTAGGTGCAGGCGTTTCTGCCGTAGTGCCGCTGGTATACAGTGCCGCCGGAAAGTCTACCACAGTAGCGCCGGGTATGGCATTAGCTACCGTATCGACCATTGGTTACCTGGGCTTTTTGTTTGGACCTCCCTTAATCGGATTTGTGGCGCAGGCGACCAGTCTCGGGATCGCCTTCTCGATGATTGCCGTAATGGGAGCAGCTATTGCGCTGATGTCTACCAGAATAAAAGTATAACCATCAAACAGCCACTGCTTCGTTTTTACGGGGCAGTGTGCTGAAAGAAATTTCTTCTTCGCGGTGATCAATCATCAGTAAATAGTCCCCTTTACTTTCACTCATATCCGGTTGTTGCATGTTGGCAAGCGCCGTGAGCAAGGCTTCCGGCGGATGATCAAAAGGTACCAGCCGGATCAGCGGATGCAGGGCCAACTCACTCGCCGGTGTATCCAGTAATGCTTCTCTCGGTAAAAAATTTAATTCGTTAATCGCCAGTTCCATGGCTACAATCTCCCGCAGATAAGGATTTTGAAGACCTCCCTTTTCGATTTTCTGTAGTAAGAATTCACCAAAGACGGTGATCTCCCGCTTAAATTGTAAATCAGATTTGTTACTGATGCCCCAGAATTCTTCTGCCAGCGGCACTAAGGAATGCCCCAGCAAAAAGCAGGTATAGGGAAGCATCGTATAAATAGGCGTGATCCTGTTTACACGATACAGGGTACAACTAACGGACATGCCGGGTTGATGTACCACCGTTTGCAGGCGCGATCTTTCGCGGGCGGTCAGCTCATACCGCGACAGTATAACAGTTGGGTCAGTACGCATCTGCAGGCATAATTGCGGGGAGGCAATCAGGTCTGTCAATACTTTCTGAAATGATAAAAGTGACATATGTTTCAGGTATGATAAAGGTTCCAGGCTGCTTTCGCTCTGTTTAGTTCACGGGTAATACCATCGAACTGCAACAGGTGAAAGTAAGATTCGTGAAACTCGAAGGTGATGCCGCATAAATTAGGCACTAACGGCAACGTATAATCGAGCAACTCCCATACTGCCGGTGGGCAAGGCCCCGCGTGCGAATCAGTGTACATGCCTCCAAGATCATTGCCTCCCGCAATATGAATTTCAATGACTTTGTCCAGGTCCAGTTGTGCAATAAATTCCTTCGGATCAAAATGATGATTCACTGCATTGGTGTATACGTTGTGTATATCCAGGAGCAGCCCGCAGGAAGTGTCGTGCGACAGTTCATTGAGAAACGCTGTTTCGCTGAGTTCCTGATCCGGCAAATCGATAAAGTAAACATTGTTCTCTACCAGGAAAGGGGTGGAGATAGCGCGTTTAATTGCATTGATTCGGCCCCCGATCATATCCAGTACTTCATAATCGTAAGGTACCGGTACGGCCAGTCCTGCGTTATGTTCTTCCTGTTCTTCGTTATGCACTTTTACAAAAGACAAATGATCACTGTGCCATTTGAAAGCATAGCGCTGATGCCATTCCTTCATTTTTTGCAGATAAGTTTTATCGAAAATGCCTGCACTGCCAAGAGAGTAAGAGATGTTGTGAGACGTTAAAGGGTATTGTGCCGCTATTTTATCCAGTACTTTCATCCAGGATTCAATCTCTTCAAAACGTTCCTGCTGGCCGCCGCCGCGGTCTGTCCAGAACATGTCCGGGATCACTTCCACATAATCGCAGCTATCAGGACAGGCGTCGAGGTATAATTCAAGGGAAGGGTTGTACAGCAGTCCTACACCTAACTGCGGAATAGTTTGCTGGTAAAGATGCCCCACCCTGGCTGATGATATGACTTGTGACATGGTGAGAAAATTTAAAACCGTCCCGGGGGTACCAGGACGGTATCACTGAATTAATGTTGGGCAGCAACATTTTTGATGACAGCCATTTTATCCAGGTCTACTTTAATCACTTCTTCCAGTTTTTCCCGGATGTTGAAGTGTACGCCGGATAAGCAAGCCTGGCAACCACGGGGATTGATTTGTTTGATCACCATAGATTGTAATTTGGTGAGTTCTTCCAGTTTGGTGCCTTTAGGAACGGCGAGATCTACGTGACCGTTATCACCGTAATGAACTTCAGCTGTACGCATGACGTTTGATTTTTGGGGGTGTAAAATGTTTGTGGAAAACAGATGTGAATACTCCCTGCAAGCAGGGCTGTTGTAGTTATTCGTGCCAGTCTTTTTGGGGTTGTGTGCGCAGTGTTTTTCTGCGGATGATAAAGTTAGGGGAATATAGGGAGAACTAGATAAGTATTTATACGGAAAATGTAGGGGTCAGCAGAAGTACCTGCTGACCGCCATGCTCATCAATAAGTGGCTACTGCCTGTTCTATAGCCTGTTGTACAAATTGATTCAGGTTTAAATGCATTTGTTTGGAAGTATGAATTGCCTTTCGGTGCAGTTCCGGAGATATCCTGATATTGAAAGAACCCTTTGCTGGCTTTAGTGGTTCTTTGCCGGCTTTTTTGCAGAGGTCCAGATAGTCGTCAACGGCTTCTTCGAAGGATTGGTGTAGATCTTTTACGGTGCTGGCTTCGAAGCTGATCAGGTTATCTATTTCTTCTATTTTACCAAAAAATACATCATCTTCAGCACTGAAATGAACACTGCCAAGAAAGCCTTTGTATTGTAGCATGCCTTTTTTCTTCATAGTGCAATTTAATTCAGATTTTAGTTTTTGTAACTGAAATTTAGTTACAAATAAAGAAGTGCATATTATTAAGCATATAACGACAACTGTTTCACCAGCTTAAAACTCCCTTCCAGCATCGTTTCAATGGCTTCTTCGGTGGTTAGAAACTGATTCACTTGTAGCCTTAAGCAGAATTTAGCTGTTTGTGCATCCTGCCAGCGGGTATCCAGGGCCACTGAGCCACCTAAGGAAGGGTGCAATAGAAACTGCAGGTAAGGCATCAGACCGGAAACAATAGTAGTTGGTTTCGCGATGGTGATAAAAGCACTATCGAAATCCAGGTATCCTGTTTTTATTTGATGAGGATGCAATTGACTCAGAAGGCCGATTATTTTTCCATTATCAAATATTTTTAGCCGGTTGTGCTGTGCCGGAAGGGCCAGCAGTAGGATTGTACGTTCCAGATAATTATGATAGATTCTTCGTGGATCATCGGCTAACATTCGTTCATATTTTTTCCTCACATCATAGTCGTGCGCTGTATTTGTCCACGAGAAAGCAAGACGACCACCTGTGTTTTGATAGGACAGGTCAAAAGAAAACTCATAATTGGGTTGCAAATCATCACCCGCTATATAAAGTGCATTGCTGCCATATTTATTTAAAATGGCTTTCCAGGACGGTTGAATTTCTTCCATGTTTGGGATGATATATTTTCAGTAAATAACATAATTATTTTATATAAAACTTAATGTATTCAACCATCCACACAAAAAAACTTCGCCGGAAACAAAATTAATTTCGCTTTATAAACCACAAATCCCGTAACTTTGCACGATTTTTTTGTTCCCTCATACGGCAGGAAAATCAATTTGGTTTTTCATTTTCAATAGATTACACAAATGCCAAAAGACTCATCTATCAAATCTGTACTCATTATCGGTTCTGGACCCATTATTATTGGTCAGGCTTGCGAATTTGACTATTCCGGTTCCCAGGCAGCACGTTCGCTGCGGGAAGAAGGAATTAAAGTGATATTGATTAATTCCAACCCGGCCACCATCATGACGGATCCAATGATGGCTGATAAGGTTTATTTGCTGCCACTGACCGTGGAAAGCATTGAGCAGATTCTGGAAGAAAACCAGATAGATGCCGTATTACCCACTATGGGCGGCCAAACTGCACTGAACCTTTGTAAAGAAGTTGACGAACTGGGAATTTGGGAAAAGTTCAATGTTCGCCTGATTGGTGTAGACATTAAAGCCATCGACAAAGCAGAAGACCGTGAACAGTTCCGTCAGTGGATGATTCAACTGGGTATACCGGTTGCTCCCGCCAGAACTGCTAACTCCTACCTCGAAGGAAAAGAGTTTGCACAGGAAATAGGATTCCCCCTCGTGATCCGTCCATCCTTTACGCTTGGTGGTACCGGCGGTGGATTTGTACACGGTAAAGAAGACCTGGATGAAGCCCTGAATCGCGGTTTGCAAGCTTCTCCAATCCATGAAGTACTGGTAGAAAAAGCCGTACTCGGATGGAAAGAATATGAACTGGAACTGTTACGTGATAAAAATGATAACGTTGTTATCATCTGTACCGTAGAAAACCTGGACCCAATGGGTATTCACACCGGGGATTCTATCACTGTGGCTCCTGCCATGACCCTGAGCGATACCGCTTTCCAGGACATGCGTAACAAAGCCATGATGATGATGCGCGACCTCGGTAACTTCGCCGGCGGTTGTAACGTACAGTTCTCCCTGAATCCGGAAAACGAAGAGCTGATTGCGATTGAAATCAATCCACGCGTAAGCCGTTCTTCTGCACTGGCTTCTAAAGCTACTGGTTACCCGATCGCTAAAATTGCCGCTAAACTGGCCATTGGCTATACATTGGATGAACTGGAAAACCAGATCACCAAAACCACTTCCGCATTCTTCGAACCAGCATTGGATTACGTGATCGTAAAAATGCCACGCTGGAACTTCGATAAATTCAAAGGAGCTGATGATACCCTGGGACTGCAAATGAAATCAGTAGGAGAGGTAATGGCGATTGGCCGTACTTTCCCTGAAGCGCTGCAGAAAGCCTGTCAGAGTCTCGAAAACGATGCACTCGGTTTAGGCTACTACGGTAAATCACTCATGAAGAGCGAGCAACTGATTGAGAAATTAAAACGCCCCACCTGGGATCGTATATTCCGTATCAAAGATGCTTTGATGGCAGGTGTGTCTGTAAAACATATTCACCAGCTGACTTTCATCGATCGTTGGTTCCTGAACCAGATACAGGATATCGTAACCCTGGAAAAGCAATTGCTGGAACATGATCTGCAGAGCGTTCCGCTGGAAATGCTGAAAGATGCCAAGAAAATGGGCTTCTCCGATGCACAGCTGTCCATTCTCTTCGCTGATTGTGATGAAGATGAAGTATATGCCAAACGTAAAGAACTGGGCATCCGCCGTACGTTCAAGATGGTAGATACCTGCAGCGCCGAGTTTGAAGCAAAAACACCTTACTTCTATTCTACTTTCGATACTGAAAACGAAAGCATCAGAACAGATAAGAAAAAAATAATCGTACTCGGTTCCGGTCCTAACAGAATTGGTCAGGGTATTGAATTCGACTACTGCTGTACACACGGCTTACAGGCGATCCAGGATTGCGGTTATGAAGCCATCATGGTAAACTGTAACCCTGAAACCGTTTCCACCGACTTTGATATGGCCGACAAGCTGTATTTCGAACCGGTGTTCTGGGAAAATCTGTGGGAGATCATTGAGCTGGAACAACCAGAAGGTGTGATCGTTCAGTTAGGAGGACAAACCGCACTGAAACTCGCAAAACGCCTGGAAGAGAAAGGAGTAAAGATCATCGGTACTTCTTTCGATAACATGGATATTGCAGAAGATCGTGGTCGTTTCTCTGACATGCTGAAAGAACTGGGTATCCCTTATCCTAAGTATGGTACTGCTTACAACACAGACGATGCAATTGATGTGGCAAAAGAAGTTGGTTATCCTGTACTGGTGCGTCCTTCCTATGTATTAGGTGGTCAGCGTATGAGAATCGTGATCAACGAAGAAGAGCTGGAAGAATCTGTACTGAGTTTGCTGAGACACTTACCAGGTAACAAAATATTGATTGATCACTTCCTGGATCGTTGCCAGGAGGCTGAAATAGATGGTATTTTTGACGGAGAAGATTTCCATGTAATGGGTGTGATGGAACATATTGAACCAGCCGGTATCCACAGTGGCGATAGCCATGCGTTGCTGCCAGCCTTCAATCTGTCGCCGATCGAAGTAACCACCATGGAATACTACGCGGAAAAGATAGCACGTGCGCTGAACATCAAAGGACTGATCAACATCCAGTTTGCCATTAAAGATGGTAAAGTAGCGGTGATTGAAGCCAATCCACGCGCATCCCGTACTACACCGTTTATCGCGAAAGCTTACCAGGTACCTTACCTGAACATCGCTACCAAAGTGATGATCGGCGCCAATAAGCTGAAAGACTTTACCATTGTAAAGAAACTCACCGGCTTTGCTATCAAGGAACCAGTGTTCTCTTTCAATAAGTTCCCAGGCGTGAACAAAGAGCTCGGACCGGAAATGAAGTCAACAGGTGAAGCGATCCGCTTTATTAAAGATCTGCGTGATCCTTACTTCAGACAGTTGTTCAAAGAAAAGAGCATGTACCTGAGTAAATAGCTGTTAGCTATTAGCTTTTAGCTGTTAGACTAAAGCGAAAAATAAAAAGCCATCGGAGCGTACTATTGTCGCTTCGATGGCTTTTTCCATTTTGCCGTTAATCGCTAATAACTAAAAGCTAAATGCTAACCGCTATAAAAAAAACAGAGCCTGATAAAAATCAGGCTCCTTCTTTTCCCTCAAAATAACCATTAAAGACACGACTATTGAATCTTGATACAATTCAAATAGCGTGACCGGTAATGCAGTTTACAAATAATATCATATTTAAAAGAGATGTTAACTAATCAATAACAGATGCGGACATATGTAATATTTAAAGTATTAATAATTAATATATTAAATAGTCATTAATAATCGCTTGTTAACCTTGTTTTTTAACCGGAAAGAGAAAGTTTTCAAGATATCATATATAAATACTATTGATGGTTTTAACATTCTTAAAACACTTTTGGGGTGATTAAATGCGAAGTTCGTTTTCTGACTAAAGTTAACCCCACATGCATTTTGAATCTACCTTGTTTGTTGTCATGTGTTGGAAGCGTGCGCCCTTTTTGCGCATTCTCCTGCCGTTTCTTACCGGAATAAGTTTACAACTTTTTGTTCCCATGTTACCCGTTATCGGGTGGTTACTGGCCGGGAGCTGTATAGCTGGTATATTCCTGTTTCGTCTGATGCCCGTCCAGTGGCGCTTTGCGATGGCCTGGATACCGGGCATCCTCCTATGCATACTGCTTGGCTGTTGCGGAAGCCTCTTGTTGTACAAGGCTGATATCCGTCACCAGCAAGGTTTTTATGGACATGTTGCCGTAGATACACCATTACTTTTATTACGAATAAATGAACCCCTGCAGGAAAAGGCCCGCACCTTTAAAACAACTGCGAAAGTAATCGGCATCTTTGACAAAGGGAAATGGATGCCCGTAAAAGGCTATTTACTGCTCTATTTTGCCAAAGATACCGCTTTGCTTTACTTGCGGTACGGAGACGAAGTAATCGCCGGAAAACGCCCCGAAATGGTTAAAAACAATGGCAATCCCGGAGCGTTCGATTATCAACAGTATTGCATCACACAACAAATCTACCAGCAGCTGTATCTGCGCAACACAGATTTTTATAAACTACCCCGCAACCGCGGGAATACAGTGAGCAAACTGTTGCTGCAGGCGAGAGATTATTGTTTGGGTAACCTCAAAAAATATATCGGTACCGGCCCGGAAGCCGGTATGGCGGAAGCCCTGCTGATAGGCTATCGCCTGGATCTGGACAAAGCCGTGGTGCAAGCCTATAGTAACACCGGCATTGTACACGTGATTGCTATTTCCGGCATGCACCTCGCCCTGCTGTATGGCACGCTGCTGTGGTGTTTGAAATGGCTGCCCGTACACAAATGGACCAACATTGGGAAAACCATCATCATACTGAGTTTCCTGTGGGGATTTGCCCTTCTTACCGGCGCTTCCGCCTCTGTACTCCGTTCTGCGGTGATGTTTACCGGGATTACAATGGGCCGTTTTGTGCTGGAGCGTTACAGCAGTATTTACAATACGCTGGCGGCATCTGCTACCGTACTATTATGCTTTAATCCGTACCTGGCCATAGATGCAGGTTTTCAGCTGTCTTACCTGGCAGTACTCAGTATCCTGCTTTTTTATCCACCACTTTATCAGCTTTGGGAGATGCGAAAAAAATGGGCAGATCTGATCTGGCAAATGGTGGCCCTTTCGCTCGCTGCTCAACTGATGACTACACCGGTGAGTTTATTTTACTTTCATCAGTTCCCCAATTACTTCCTGCTGGCCAATCTGGTAGCAGTGCCCTTATCTACCGTGGTTATTTATGGAGAAGTGATCCTGCTCTTCCTGACGCCTTTCCAGCTACCGGCGGTATGGGCCGGATACGGATTAAAATTCCTGATCCGCTGCATGAATGGCAGCGTAAAGTGGCTGGGAGAATTGCCTTATGCCCTGATCACCAATATTCATTGTTCATTACTACAAACCGGTTTCCTGTACGGCCTTATCGCCGGACTGGCCGGCTGGTGGCTGCTAAAGTGGCGGGGCGGTTGCTGGCTGGCCTTTTTCAGCATATGGGGTTATGTGGCTGCCCGCGCGGGCTGGATCGCCTCCTCGTATCGTCAGTGTAAAATGATCGTTTATAACGTGCCCGCCTATACGGCCATTGATTGCATAAAAGGTAATGAGGTACAGTTTGCCGGCGATGATAGTATATGGCAGTCACCCGCCGCGTCACAACTCCTCACTGCCAGGAATGACCTGCGGGTAACTGCCGGACACCCAGCCGGTTTTCAGCAGTATGGACATTGTATCAGCTTCCAGGGCAAACGGTTACTGATCATTGATAGTGCCCTGCCGGCACATCTCCCGAAAGAAAAATTAAAAGTGAATTATATTTTATTAACACGTAATCCTGTACTGGATATCAAACAACTGAGCGGGTTTTATGCATTTGATACGCTTATTTTTGCGGCATCCAACAGCGGCCGAAAAATAGAAAACTGGGAGCGTGATTGTGATACATTAGGTTGGAAATATCATACCATTGCGGAAAAGGGGGCCTTCATTTATAGCTTCAGATAAGAGCCTCGTTTCGCATTGCAGTGTGAATAACTTCATGGCAGTAGGAAAATAGCCTTAGATGAAAGCATAGAGGGCTACGGACAAAAAAGTGGGCCAGGCTCTCCTGGAACCCGACCCACTAATATCTTTGACGGTGACTTATGTTTATTTAAGCAACCAGCTATGGTTTTGCCTGCATTTTGCTTTCCAGTTCATCTATTTTTTTCTGCATCCGGATCATGTGCAGGGTCATTTCTTCTACCTTTTCCAAAAGTTTTCTGTTCATTTCGCCTAAATCAAGTCCATTTTCTGCTACTTCTTTGGCAGAAGGCATGTCGGGAAGATGACGGTGGGTTTGTATGTATTTTTCTGTTTCGCCAAGTGACATTATAGAATAGTCTTTTCCAAACACGTAGTCCGGCCAGGGATTATTTGAGGTAACCTTCACTTTACGCGCAGCTATAGTACCTTCTACAGCCAGTCTGGATGTGCCTGGGTCCACTGTGCCAATACCAACACTTCCACCACCTGTTGCCATAATAATATTACTGGACGAAGCTGCATTCAGATACATTCGGTTGTTAGTACCACTTGTATTTGTTTCCAATACAAGATATCCCTCATTGCTGCCACGGATCCTGCCACCATTAGGTGCGCCAAATGCAGTCCATTCATTATAGGCGTTGCCCAGTACTGCCGCCAGCTTAAACCCGGGGCTGCCGGGCATGGTGTCGTTTGCAGCAGCTACTACATGCAATGGAGCCTTTGGAGAGGTAGTATGAAGGCCAATACGACCAAGGAGATTCCATACCCCATTCGACGGAAATATAACCGTACCGGGGAATTTGTTTAAGTAAGTAACATCTACTTTATTGAGTGTAGCAGCGGTGAAAGCTTCATCTACCACACTCCAGCCCTGATAATTTATAGGAATGTCCTGAGGTAAGCCCCTGGCGAATGCTCTGATCGCAAAACGTTGATTGGCATCTCTGCTGTCCAGGAATATGACAACTTTACCGTTTTCATTTCCAAGGGATACGGGTGGAGTGTATGAGCCATATGATGAAACCCGGGTATTCGCAAAACCGCCGTTATCGATATAGAAATTAATAATCAGCCCAATTGGATCCATGGTGCCCTGATTATAGCCCTCAATAATAATAGTTGGCATTTCCCCTCCAGCGACAAATGGTAAATTAGTTTTGATCTTGACACCATTTGTGGGAGGAGCGCTTCTGGCAAACGTCAGTACCGTATCACAAAAAAGCTGCGCTTTTGCACTGGAAAGCAGGCATAGCAGGGCAAACAATAAAACAATTCTTTTCATAGAGGGATTTAAATTTAGAACACAACAATTAATAGGTCAACCGGGCTGCAAAATATCAATTGTTTTTGGTTTTATGTAATTCTCTGACAGACATTTAGCTCTTCCGCCAGCTATTTTTTGAGATATAAATTACACCCCGCAGGATTGATAAATGGAAAAATGATTGTTACGTGTTAACTTTGCGCTTCTTTTCGGTTCCGGATCAGGGAGCCTATGTTATTAATTTCTAATGTTTTCCATTCATGCAAAAGCAAATTAAATCCGCATTGATCTCCGTTTTCTACAAAGACAACCTGGAGAACATTGTTAAAAAGTTAGGTGAACAGGGTGTTACCATCTATTCCACCGGCGGTACGCAAAAATTTATTGAGGACCTGGGTGTGAAGTGCGTAGCAGTTGAAGACCTGACTGCTTACCCTTCTATTTTGGGTGGACGTGTTAAAACCCTGCACCCGAAGGTGTTTGGTGGTATTCTGGCCCGCCGCGATAATCCGCAGGACCTGGAACAGCTGAAGGAATACCAGATCCCGGAAATTGACCTCGTGATCGTAGACCTGTATCCGTTTGAAGAAACTGTGAAGAGCACCAGTGTAGAACAAACTATTATTGAAAAAATTGACATAGGCGGCGTTTCCCTGATACGCGCAGCCGGCAAAAACTACAAAGACGTAGTCATTGTTGCCTCCAAAGATCAATACGCTGATCTGGAAAAAGTATTAACAGACAACAACGGCGCTACTACCATAGAAGACCGCAGAAGCTTTGCTGCTAAAGCATTTGAAGTATGCGCTCACTACGATGTAGCCATTTCTCAATACTTCCTGAATAACGAGCCTGGCGCTAACTTCCAGCTCTCTGTTCCACAGGGACAAGTAAACCGTTATGGCGAAAACCCACACCAGCGTGGTGTTTTCTACGGTAACCTCGACGAAGTATTCAATAAACTGCATGGTAAAGAATTATCGTTCAATAACCTGGTGGATGTAGATGCTGCCTGTCAGCTGATCCAGGAATTTGATACCACCACCTTTGCAGTGATCAAGCATACCAACGTTTGCGGTATTGCTTCCCGCAATACTCTGAAAGAAGCCTGGGAAGCAGCATTGGCTGGTGACAAGGAAAGTGCTTTCGGCGGCGTACTCGTTACCAACAAAATAATAGACAAAACTACCGCCGAATCTATCAGCGAAATCTTCTTTGAAATCCTGATTGCACCTGGCTTTGACGCAGACGCACTCACGGTGCTGCAGGCGAAAAAGAACCGCATCCTGCTGGAACAGAAACAACCCGTGAAGAGCAAATACATGTACAAGAATGTACTGAACGGCGTATTACTGCAGGACAGCGACAACGGCAACTACAAAGAATGGAACGAAGTAGGCGCCCGCGCAGCTACTGCGGAAGAGAAATCTGACCTGGAATTTGCCAACATCGTTTGCAAACACCTGAAATCAAACGCGATCGCCCTGGTTAAAAACAAACAACTGATCGGTAAAGGATGTGGACAAACCTCCCGTATCGATGCTTTACGCCATGCAATCGAAAAAGCAGGACAGTTCAGCTTCGACCTGAAAGGTGCGGTAATGGCTTCCGATGCTTTCTTCCCGTTCAATGACTGTGTAAGCATTGCGCACGAACACGGCATTCAGGCGGTGATTCAGCCAGGTGGCTCTATGAGAGATAATGACTCTGTAGAATTCTGCAAAGAACATGATATGGTAATGGTAATGACTGGTATGCGTCACTTCAGACACTAAGCGTTATTCACTACAAAAATTAATAATGAGAAAGCACCGGAATTTCCGGTGCTTTCTCATTTTAACCGACTAATATTCGGAAAAAAATGATAGTATTGTCAGCTTGTAAATCAACATAATTTTAAAAGCTACGGCAGAAAGTCCCTAGCTGTTCCAGATGTCTTTTATCCAACAAAATATCATGCAGGATGCGGAGGATGCCTTTTTGATCCGGGAGTATAAAGCTACCGGCAAACTGGATTTTCTGGCGGCCCTTTACCAGCGTTATATGAACCTGGTATATGGGGTATGCCTGAAATATTTTGATGAAGATGCCAGCAAAGATGCCGTAATGCAGATCTTTGAAGAGCTGATCGGCAAACTGAAACAACATGAAGTCCAGAATTTTAAAAGCTGGCTCCATGTGCTGGCCCGTAATCATTGCTTAATGAAGCTGCGGGCCATGAAAAACAAAGAATCAAGACAAGTTTCTATAGATGATCACCCTGTTGTGGAAAACGAAGAAACAGGGCATCATGAGAACGGAATTACGCTGGAAGATAACCTTCAGAGCATGGAAAAATGTCTGGAAACCTTGCCGGTAGAACAAAAACGTAGTGTAGACCTGTTTTATCTGCAGGAGAAAAGCTACCGGCAGGTAAGCGATATCACCGGCTATGACATGAGCAAGGTGAAAAGCTATATCCAGAACGGAAAGCGTAACCTGAAAATATGTATGGAACAACAAGATGTCTGACAAACGCCCACATATAAAACCGGAAGAACTCGCCGGACTCATCCGCCAATATCTGGCCGGAGAGCTGGACGATAAAGCCATGCACGCCCTGGAACGCCAGGCCCTGGACGATCCGTTCCTGGCCGATGCGCTGGAAGGATACGCCGGGCATGCTCCGGAACAACAGGGGCAACAGGCAGATCTTGTTTCCAGGCTGGAAGCAAGAGTAGCTCCAAAGGCGGGGAAAGTCCGCACTATGTATTATCGCTGGGCCGCCGCCGCCGCTATATTATTAGTGATGTTTTCTGCCGGCTGGTTCCTGTGGGATCAACAGCGAAGCACACCACCACTAGCCAGTGTACCTATTCCTGCACCTGCTCCTGTGGCCGATTCACTGCCCCAGCAAGAGAGCGCTTCCGCGCCGGCGCTGGCAGATGCCGATCATCTCACCAAAAAAGTATTGCCTCCGATACCTGCCCAACCCAATAGCAACAAATTAAAAGAAGAGCAAGCCACTTTATCGCCTGCAGATGATGCCGCTGTAGCTCCGGCAAAGGATGTTGCAGCAAGTGGAAAGCTGGAATATAGATCCGTGGCACCACCGGCCGCCGCCGCACCTGCTCCGGCTAACAAACCGTTGGAAACTGCGACTGCAGTGGCCGCAGAAAGGAGCGCGGACGCACAACATGGTTATTTTGTAACACCCCCTCCGCTAGCAAAGAAGCAGGAGGCCGACAAAGTAACATGGGCTAATCCAACCCTGGCCGGCAATGCAGATAGTCAGAATAAATCATTGAGCGAAGTGGTGGTAGTTTACGGTGCACAACAAAATAATGCAAAACAAAGCAAGATGTCCATCCGTGGACTGTCTGGCTCAAATGCCGCCGATAGCGTGAGCAATATAGCTACCGCATTGCAAGGAAAAGCCGCTGGAGTGAGCGTTACTACAGATAACCATCCGGAGGAGGAAATGGTCTACCGCGAACCTGCGCCGGTAACCGGACAAACCGCTTTTGATAATTATCTCCGCACTAAAACGGTAAACCCGGACAACAAATACACGGGGACAGTACGTGTATCCTTCACCGTTATGCCCGACGGATCACTGCAGGAGTTTAAAATCCTCCATCACCTGAATGATGCCTGCGATGCAGAAGCCATCAGGGTGATCAAAGAAGGCCCCGCATGGATACCGGCTTCAGACAGAAAGCCCGCTAAAGTAAAAGTAAAGGTGAAGTTTACGGTGGAAAAGGATTAGTGCTTATTCCGCTCTTTCCATTGCTGGTTAAAGGACTTGGCTGCAAATACAGGTAACTCCCGGTTGTCGCCCCAGCTCTTCGCAAAAAATCTTTTTAACAGGAAATTTTTCATTTTGCCACTGGCCAGGTTCATCATCTTACGACTGCTACAACCTTGTTTCCATACATACCAGGCAAATTTTTCCCCGCCGGAAGTATAGTTTTCCTCTACCGCCTTTTGCCTGTTGTGCAGCAACAATTCATGCAAATTAATCCGCACCGGACATACTTCGGTACAGTTACCACAAAGAGAAGAGGCAAAACTCAAATGCATATACGAATCCATCCCTTTCAGGTGGGGGGTAATAACGGAGCCTATAGGGCCACTATAAGTAGCAGCATAAGTATGGCCACCAATATTTTTGTAGACAGGGCAGGCGTTGAGGCAGGAACCGCAACGGATGCAATACAAGCTTTCACGCGCAGTAGTATCCTGCAGGATGTTGGTACGGCCGTTATCCATCAGGATCACATACATTTCTTCCGGACCATCTACTTCTCCTTCCTGACGCGGACCGCTGAAAATGCTGTTGTAGGCGGTGATCTGCTGACCGGTACCATAAGTAGCCAGTAAAGGCCAGAACAGTCCCAGGTCTGCAATAGACGGGAGCACTTTTTCAATCCCTACCAGTACAATATGTGTTTTGGGAAATGCAGTAGTCAACCGTGCGTTGCCTTCATTCTCTGTTACCGCTACAGAGCCGGTATCTGCCAGAATAAAATTAGCACCGGTGATACCAATTTCTGCTTCCAGGTATTTATGACGAAGTTTTTCGCGGGCAACCAGCGTCAGTTGTTCCGGGGTGAGATTGGGATCAGTACCAAGTTTTTCGGCGAACAGGCGGGCTACATCTTCCTTGCTTTTATGCATGGCCGGTGTAACGATATGGTAGGGCGGTTCTCCGTCCAGTTGTTGTATATATTCTCCCAGATCAGTTTCCACACATTCAATACCATTACTTTCCATAAAGGCATTGAGGTGAACTTCTTCTGTGGCCATGGACTTGCTTTTCACAATGCTCTTGCATTGTTTGGCTTTGCAGATAGCGAGGATTTCCTGCTGCACCTGTTCGGCTGTTTCGGCCCAGATCACTTTCCCACCGCGGCGGGTAAAGTTTTGCTCAAATTCTTCCAGGTGATTATCCAGGTGCTCAATCGCTCTCCACTTAATATTTTTGGCTCTTTCTCTGGCGCCGGGTAAATCAGAAAACTGGTGTTTACCGGCTTTTACAGCTGTATTATATTTACCTATGTTGAAGTTGATCGTTTGCCGGTGGCCCAGATCAGCGGCTTTTTTTTCACTTTCTTCGAGAAATGTAGATGCTATTTGATGCATAAGCAAGCAGTGTTCCTAATTAAAGATAGTTAATAGGAAAGAATTACGAATTACGAATTACGAATTACGGATTTGTGGGTAAATATACCCGAAGATCATCAGCTATTAAATCTACCCACAAATCCGTAATTCGTAATTCGTAATTCGTAATTCTCTCATTTGTGTTCTCTTGCAATTTTATCCAGCACTTCATAAAATTCCGTGCCGTATTTTCTGATCAAAGCATCTTTGAGGAAACGATATACCGGTACTTGCAACGCTTTACCATTCTTACAGGCAGGTTTGCAAACATCCCAGCGGTCGTAATTTACCGCTTCAAACGTTTCGTATTTCTTAATGCGGATAGGATAAAGGTGACAGGAAATAGGCTTTTTGAAATCCACTACACCATCTTTGTACGCTTTTTCTATGCCACAGCCCACAATGCCATGCTCGTCTATCGACGCATAGGCACAAATGCCTTTATTGACAGTAGGTGTTACATATCCATATTCATCGTCGATGGTGTTGGTGCCGGTGCGTTCTATTTCCTTTATTCCTTCTTCGCGCAGGTAGGACTTAATCTGCGGATAAATTTTCTTCAGGGTTTTTACTTCGGTTTTATCCAGGGGGGCGCCACAATCGCCGGCAACACAACAAGCGCCTTTGCAGGCCGACAGGTTGCATACGAATTGCTCTTCTATTACTTCGTCGCTTATATATTTATCGTCAATGATGATCATCGGTAAACGGTCTTATGCCTGAAAATGATATGCAGACAATCTTAATAAGACCACAAAGTTACAGCATTACTGGCTTATCTCCAGCGGAGGGTTTCCACCATATGCCACATATCCTGTTCAAGGAACTTGTATACGGGCGCCAGCGAGTCTGCATTTGGTGTAACGTCGAAGTAGAGGGCTCCCCGGAGGAAGTGATGAACGGAATCGGTGGCAAAGAATTGTTTGGAGGAGGCGGCATTTCCACCCACTTCGTAAAAGGTGCCATTCACATTGTTAGCGGTGTGGATCACATTTTCATCGATGTATTCGGCTTTATAGGTATGTTTATAAGTCATTTTGAAAGCATCGTCTACCAGTTTACGGTAGGTGTTGTTGCCGGGGCCTATGATCTTATAGCTCATATATATTTTCCCGTTAAGGGAAGGGAAGTCCACATTGATCCAGTATGGATTTTCGGGTGCTTTGCCAAAAAAAGAGGTATCCTTTACGATATTGGCATATGCCGGATATTCAAATGTATATGGGTAGCCGGGCATATCAAATTTGCGGTATACTTTTTCCGGAAATTTTACCTGGAAGTATCCTTTTGGTTTAGGTGTGGGTACGTTATCGCAGGCTGCAAATAGTAGTATCAGCAGGGAAATGATGGCAAGGGCCTTTCCTTTTATATGTGGCATTTTACGGTTATTTAGCAGGCGACTATACTTTGTCAGCGGCGTCCGGCCTGATGGTTACCTGTACTTTCTGGATGCGCATTTTATTTACTTCCAGTACAGTAAAATCAAAGTTGTTGTAGTTAATAACGCTGTTTTCTTCCGGAAATTTTCCAGCCAGCTCAAGTATGAGGCCGCCGAGGGAGTCGCTTTCGCCTTTTACCGTTTCAAAAGTTTCAGCAGGGATGTTCATGATCCGGCAAACATCATTCAGCATGGTTTTGCCTTCAAATACATAGGTGAAGTTATCTACTTTGTTATAGTTGAATTCTTCTTCGTCGAATTCATCTTTGATATCGCCAATTACTTCTTCCATAATATCTTCCAGGGTAACAATACCGGAAGTGCCGCCAAATTCGTCTACTACTACCGCGAAGTGCATACGACGACTCTGGAATTCGGAGAGCAGGTCTTCAATCAATTTATGGCCATGTACAAAGAAAGGCTGACGCATTACCTCATGCCAATCGAAGCTGCTGCCTTTGTCCAGATGGGGCAGGAGGTCTTTTGTGTGAATAACGCCTACTATATTATCCAGGTTGTCCTTGTATACAGGTAGACGGGAGTAGTGCAGATCTGCCACGCGTTTAACGATATCGCCAAATGGGCTGTCGTATTCCACGCCGTTTACGTCTAAGCGGCCGCGCATAATCTGCTTTACGGTGATGTTGCCGAATTTAAGGATGCCTTTCAGGATGTTTTTTTCTTCCTGAGAGGCCGTAGGGTCTAC
>NZ_DATCVJ010000436.1:0-1909 GCF_036566945.1 Chitinophaga sp.
TACTTGGGGAAATCATTCCTGATTTCTTCCAGGTTCGGTTTCAACCTCTCCTCGTAATCAGATAGCTTGTCGAAATACAAATAGCCAATGGCCAGAAACGGGAGTGGGGTATTCGGCATCCCGCTCGCGATCCCTTTGTCGATAGCTATAGATTTTAGTAAAGTACCGAACATGGTCGCAATCATGGGCATATGATGCTTCGTATAGTAGTCCATGTCAAATATTTTTCCCTCTCCATTGGGGTACAGGATCGTTACTTTGATCATTCCCTTTTTTGCTTTGAAACCGTCTGTCGATTGGGCTTGCAGGCAATGGAAAGAAAGTCCGAAAATGACGAGGAGTAAAATAATTTTTGTTTTCATTTTACGTGTTTTTTGATAGTTGAATGGAAGGTAACTGGTACAGATTTTTGGAAGATGAATCCATTACAGGCGTACTATTCTTACAATATAACTAAAATCTTCAACCGGTGAAATACCCGGAAACAGGTATTTTGCGCCTTGTCAGATATGAGCCCTCTTTATGGATTACCGAAGGCTAGTTCACGCCATTTTAGGCGGACATAATTTTACGAGTAAACTCAGACCAATACCCGCAATAAAACAACGTTCTTTTTTGTTACCGGTAAATTGGTGTGTCCAGTCTACCAGCCCGCCATCGGCTATTTCTATTTCATTTCCGGCTACTGTAATGATCGCTTTAAATTGCAAACCTTTGTAGTAATTATTTTCAGCGGGGGCAGGATCCCTGACCATTTTAAAAGGAAAATCAGCTGTTGCGGCGGCTATCAAAGCCTGACCGTCTTTGTATCCGGCACGGGGCTGTATTTTGAAATAAATATCTTCTATTTCAAACAGGCTGGTTAACAGGTGGTGGATATGTTGCAGCTGTTCGCGAAAGGTCACGCGTTCAAATGCGTAATCGCCGGTATCCTTTCCTGCAGCCACCATGCAGGCTATTTTAAAATGCGGCGTATAGCCTTTGCCGGGAGGTAACTGCATGGCCCTGATATGCCGGTGCACTGTGCAGTAACGAATACGACCGGAGGCAGGCGTTGCGGGGTTTGTAAGGTGCTCGTGTGCAATGTGAAGGGCCAATGCGTTAGTCGCATCTGCGAGTACTTCCGTGTGGCGGATAGCGGAGAGTATTTTTTTCTGGTTAACAGTACCCGGTACAGAGCAGCTGCCGAATGGCGCTACCGGCGATAGTTCCAGCGGGTCGTAACCCTGCTCTTTTAAGTAGCGAAGCAGCTGCAATTCTTTTTCCAGCAGTACAATCATATCCGTATCTGCTGGTTTTACATAGATGTTGTGGCGGTATTGTTGCAGCAGGGCAGGGGCAGAAGTATGCATCGATTTTTGATGATATACTTCCAGTAGCAGAGAGGACAGTTCCGCGCTGCTAAGCTGCTCACTGAGCAACTGTACTAAATGCGGGATGCCTGCCTTGTCACTTATTTTTTGGGAGATGAGATCCGCCATGTTCCAGTCGGGTTTTTAGTTGAACGAATAGTTGATCCTTCTATGAAGTTATTCATCTCATAAAATTATAAAAAACAGGATAGATAAAATATATTTTTTGACGATGAAAGACTATGCTTTCATGAGCCAGGCACTGCTGTTAAGCGCCATCAGGGAGATGAATAACAACAGCTGCTGATCTGAGAACCGGAGCCGTAGCTGCGCCAGTGCTTTTGCTTTATGCTCTTTCACAGTAAATACGGAGATGCCTAAACGCTCCGCTATTTCATCATTTTTTAAGCCTTCAAAAAAGATCATGCGAAATACCTGTTGTCTTTTCTCCGGCAACTTTTCTATTTCATGATAAACAGATTGTAATAACTCTGTTCGGATCATTTGCTGTAATATCAACTCATCACCTTTCTGATCATCGAGATAACACATTTCCT
>NZ_DATCVJ010000437.1:0-8931 GCF_036566945.1 Chitinophaga sp.
GTATAAAAAAATGCCACGGAAAATTTTCCGTGGCATTTTTTTATACGCTAAATATTTATTGTCTATTCCAGACCAAACAGCCCTTTATTCAGCACCTGCAATGTTTTTTCTTTAAACTGACCGTTGATCAGGATAGAGATATTATGCCTGCTGCCACCATAAGAGATCATACGCAAAGGAATTTCTTCAATGGCATCAAATAATTTGGTGATAATAGAAGGAGTAGCTGCTACTTCGTTACCTACAATAGATACGATGGTTTGATGGTAGTCCAGTTCTACTGTACCGAATGGTTGCAATTCTTTCAGGATCTGATCCAGGTATTGCTGGTTATCGATCGTGATAGACACTGCTACTTCGGAAGTAGTAATCATATCGATCGGCGTGCGGTATTTTTCGAAGATTTCAAAAATCTTGCGGAGGAAACCATAGGCCAGCAGCATACGGCTGGATTTGATTTTAATAGCAATGATGCCATCTTTCGCGGCAATTGCTTTTACGCCATTACCATTAGGCATTTCAGTAATGATAGTGCCTTTGGCTTCCGGTTGCATGGTATTGAGCAATTTCACCGGAATATTAAAATGTTGTGCAGGCCAGATAGAAGCCGGATGGAGAATTTTAGCACCGAAGTAAGCCAGTTCCGCTGCTTCATCAAAAGAAAGCTGCTCAATGGGGAAAGTTTTATTCACCACACGCGGATCATTGTTGTGCATGCCATCAATGTCTGTCCATATCTGTACTTCATCTGCCTGGATAGCCGCACCAATCAGGGAAGCGGAATAATCGCTACCACCACGTTTCAGGTTATCCACCTCTCCGCGAGCGTTGCGGCAAATATAGCCCTGGGTAATAAATACGGTATGTCCTTTATGTTGGCTGATCAGGTTAGCCAGCTTAATTTTTATTTTTGGAATCTCAGGTTCTTCATACTCATCGATACTCATGAAATCCAGTGCAGGCAACAGTACTGCGGGGATACCAGCTTCTTCGAGATATACACAGAACAGGCGGGTAGATAATAATTCGCCTTGTGCAAGAATATCTTTATTCAGCGCTTCATTGAAAGATATCTTCAGGATGATATTCAGAAATTCGAAGTGTTCATCAACAATCGCCTTGGCATTTGCGCGGCCGGCTTCCTGTTTCACCAGATCATTGCAAAAGGTGCGGTAGTGGTTTTCCAGCTTATCTATCTGCTGTTTGGCCTGTTCCTTCTTACCTTCTGACAGTGACTGACTAATTTCCACAAGGGAATTTGTGGTGCCTGACAATGCAGACAGGACCACAATTTTCTGATCATTATCTGCTGTGATCAGTTGCGATACCGACTGCATACGCTCTGGTTTTCCCACGGAGGTTCCACCAAATTTTAACACTTTCATCTGAATGTTTTGTTTTGCTTTTGCTACCTGAAATCCAGCACGGGGCTTCATTTCCGGCATTTTTTATGAACGATTATGATTTAAAAATTTAAATTAAACTTTGCAGCTACTTCCTTCATATCCTTTACCACAGGGGCTATTACAGGAATTCCCTTTTCCAGTCTTTCGTGCTGCATTTCTCTTTCAGGATCGCCAGGTATCAATACCTTTTTCCCGGCTACCGGTTCAGCGGCTCTGAAGCGGCTGATCCAGGTATCCATATGCTGCTTAAACTCTTCTGCCGGCCGGAACGCATCGACACGCATCGCGCCGAAGAAGTGTCCAAGTCCCTCTCCTACCGGATCGGGCGCCAGTGGCAGAAAACTTACAAAAGGAGGCGCCCATGGCCCATAATTGGCGCCTGAAAGAACGGCCGAAAATATATCAACTATTGCTCCTAAACAATAACCTTTATGACTTCCATGTTCCCGATCGCCGCCCAATGGCAGTAAAGCCCCACCATCTTTGAGTTCATGAGGATTTTTGCTCGGATTCCCTTCTTTATCCTGTATCCAGCCGTAAGGAGCTTCCTCATTTTTGCGTTGCAGGATTTCCAGTTTACCATTTGCCGCCGTAGTAGTAGCAAAATCAGCTACAAAAGCCGGTTGCTCCTTTGCCGGAATGGCTACTGCAATAGGATTGGTGCCCAGCATCCGTTCTATAGAGAAGGTAGGCGCTACCAACGGACTGGCATTAGTCATGGCCATGCCTATCATGTCCTGTTCCAAAGCCATCATCGCATGATAGCCGGCAATACCGAAATGATTGGAATTTTTCACACTCACCCAACCCGTACCTACAGCTGCCGCCTTCTTCATGGCTACTTCCATGGCAAAAGGCGCTACCACCAGGCCCAAGCCAGCATCACCATCAATAACAGCGGTGCTGGGTGTTTCATGAACAATGCGAATATCAGGACGGGCGTTGATCCGCTTTGCCTCCCATAAACGAACATAGCCCGATAAACGGGCTATTCCATGAGAATCAATCCCACGTAAATCTGCGGATACCAATACTTCACTGGCCAGTGCAGCATGTTCCAGGCTACAACCCATGTGAATAAATACTTCACGGGTAAATTCCCTCAAATGATGATAAGAAAAAATATGTTCCATCTGACAACTAGTTAAGCCTGAGCGGTAGGTCCACCGAAATTCAAAGGTACGGATACCTGCTCCTGATCCTGGATCGGGCCGTGTACAGATTCGTATTTCTTAATATTATCCAGCATTGCTTTCATAAAACGTTTGGCATGCTGTGGAGTGAGTATTATACGGGATTTGACCTTCGCCTTAGGCAGACCGGGCATCACATTCACAAAGTCTACCACGAATTCGGCGTTTGAATGAGTAATGATAGCAAGATTCGCATATTGACCCTCGGCGATTTCTTCATTCAACTCTATATTAAGCTGATTCTGTTCTTCCTGATTTTCCATGTTGTACGTTTTTGCCGTACAAAAATAGAAAAAGAGGACTCAAATGAGTCCTCTTTTTTTAGAAACAGCATATTCAGTCTTTTAATAGTCAATTTTCCGGATCAATCAGCGACGTTAATTTACCCCTGTTCTCGTGTCCCAGTACATTTGCTTGCCCCAGAAGTTATCTTTCACCAAACCAATATAAGGTCCACTATTGGCGCCGTTAGCAGTCGTTTCACTATTCGGGTAAGGCAAATGGAAGGAGGTGCGTGTATGGCCCGGATAAGGAGATCCCTTTGCGGCGGCCAATAAGGGTACATCTGTTCTCCTGGTTTCTGCCCAGGCCTCATGGCCATCTTTAAACAGGGCAATCCATTTCTGCAGGTATATCTGCTTTACATCGCCCGTCCATTTTACGGCGGCACTTGTTTTATATCCTTCGCTGCTAACTTTGTTCTCTGCCAGCGAAGCGTCAATACCATCTTCGTAGGCCTGTTGTGCGCTCACGCCTACATTCCAGCCATTAGCGGCTGCTTCAGCAAGAATAAACTTCACTTCCGCTACACGCATATACGGTGTAAATCCTTGCCTGTTATCTCTGAAAGTAGCGCCGATTCTCGAATATAGCGAAATAGAAGGCAGTTTCTCATTATCGGGTATACCAATACCAACGCCACGATATTTGCCATCACTGGCGGGTTTGGCATAAACAGGTAAACGGGGATCACCCAACTGGGTTAGCGTATTTACCAACACATCGCTAACGGCATGGTCATCACGGTTATTATCGTACCTATCAGAAGACCACGGCTCATTGTAAGGTTTACCTCCAGGCCAGTTCAGGAACGCATTATCACTGTTATCGGTCATGATAGGGTATTTCACAGGATCTCCTGCAATTTCTTCAATATTTGATTTGGCTGTTGCCGGCTCTATCTTGCTTAAACGGATGGCCACCCTTAACCGCACAGAATTACAGAACTTACGCCATAGGGATAAGTCTCCCCCAAACAGGAAATCTCCGTCGCCCAGTGCATCCGGACTGTTTTTCGCAAACAGGTCATTCGCAGTTTTCAGATCCGCCAGCAAGGACGCATAAATAGCTTTCTGCTCATCATATTTTGGGGTAATAACACCGCCATTACCCTTCAAGGCATCAGAATAAGGGATGGCTCCCCAGGTATCCGTGGCTATTTGTGCCACAAAAGCTTTGAATGTAAGTGCCACTGCCTGCTGATTCACTTTATTACCGGCAACGGCATCGGTAATGGTACTCTGCAGGTTATTTAAAACCCTGTAATGATACGTCCATATATTCTCCATGACGGAGGCTCTGAATACATTACGCGACTCATCTATATACTGTATCTTACCGAGATGGCCACCAAAGCACTCCGGCTCATTCATATCTCCCCAGGAATCATAAACGAACTCTCCATAATAAGCAATCGAATAGGCCAGCAGATTATTACCTGGCGCCGCACCCGGCGTGTTGGGGTTTACGTTTATGCCTTCAAAACTTTTGGTGCAGCTTCCGCTGGTGATAAGCACCAACGCTCCCACGATGATACCTGTTGAAAATCTTCTTTTATACAGTTTCATAATAATAATTTTAGTTAAATCATCCATCTGTCTCACGACGATGTTAGAAATTCAGATTTAATTTCAGACCAATGCTTCTGTTAGAAGGAATCTGGTATTCTTCTACGCCGAGTGCCGTAGGATCTGTTCCAAATCCGGTTTCCGGATCAATGCGTGTTATGTTACTCTTATCCACATACAGCAGTGCTACGTTCTGTGCAAACACAGACACACCGGCACTTTTCAGCCATGTCCATCTCGTAGTCAGACTAGCGGGCAATGTATAGCCAAATTGTATGGTGCGGAGTTTTATAAAAGTACCATCCATGATATCGAACCGGGTTCCGGAGGATGCGCCATCATAGGAAAGATATTTAAATGCCTTGTCTGCAGCTACCACCGTTGTATTGGGGTTACCATTGGCGTCTACTACTTTTCTGTCGGCCAACAGGTCTTTGCCGATTACCACGCCGGTTTCACGGATATTACCTGCTGCAGTAAAATCCATCACGCCGGTATTCGCACCAAACATCTGCGTTACGCTGAATATATCGCCTCCTTTCCTCATATCGACCAGGAAGCTGAGTTTAAAGTTGCGATAAGAGAATGCGTTATTGATACCACCAAGCCAATCGGGGGTGACATTACCAATTACCTGATCGTTTTTGAAACTTGGCAATCCCTGTGCGTTCACTATCACGGCACCTGTTTTAGGATCTGTTACATAATCAGCTCCCCTGATCACACCAAAAGCTTCGCCCGGAATAGCTCCTACTGTAACAGCCCATGCGGTAGCCACCGGGAACCAGGTCACCTTTTGACCGGTCACAGGGTCTGTGTACAGTTTATTTACCTGGCTGGAGTTCTTCGCCCAGTTAATGGTCATATCCCAGTTGAATCCATTTTCCTTCCGCAGAATACCCAGATTCAATTGCAGTTCCAATCCCTTGTTCTGAATTTCGCCGGCATTAATCAGGCTGAAATCAGCGCCGGCAGCGGCGGAGATGCCTACCGGCATAATTTGGTTGGTAGTTATTTTGTTGTACCAGGTGGCATCCAGATTCAATCTGTTATTCAGGAAATGCAGCTCAGCACCCAATTCCATACTGTTTGCTCTTTCAGGTTTCAGGTTCTTTGGAGCCAGGGTATATGATTCGTGATAAAGACTCACACCACCAAACGTAGCAGATTGCGGCACATAACTTCTGATAAGCTGGCCGGGGTCCGTTCCGTTACCTACCTGTGCATAGCTTGCACGAAGTTTACCAAAAGTAAAGACCGAAGAATTTTTCAGTTGCAGTGCATCACTGAAAATCCAACTCAGACTGGCGGAGGGATAGAAATAAGAAAGGTTGCTGGCGGGCAGACTGGAGTTCCAGTCATTACGGCCCGTCACGTCCAGGTATAACCAATTGCGGAATCCCAGTGAAGCCTGCGCAAATACACTATTAGAGCGAAGATGTGACGTTGACATGGAATTGATCACAGACCCTCTTGCATTACCGATGGTGAAAAAGTCCGGCACGGTCAGGTCGTTTGCGGTAGCTGCGGTGGTTTTATTTTTATTATCGCGATAGTTTCCACCAGCAGTGTAAGACAGCGAGAAATCATTACCTAGTTTTCCGCCACCTGTTGCTATCAGATCGGCATTCACCTCACTCTGATTAATATTCCAGTCGGTAAACTGACCACCTTGTCCGGTGGCGAAGTTGCTGATAGCAAGATAGCTGGTGGTTTGCTTCCTGGATTCGGCATACCAGTCGGTACCGATACGGCC
Source organism: Chitinophaga sp. (assembly GCF_036566945.1). GTDB lineage: Bacteria > Bacteroidota > Bacteroidia > Chitinophagales > Chitinophagaceae > Chitinophaga. The sequence continues at coordinate 6,203 of NZ_DATCVJ010000437.1, forward strand.
CATCAAACTAAACCATTTACTGAACTCGTAGGAAAGACTGGCATAACTGATCAAGCGGTTTTTGGTACGCCCGTTTAGATTTTTATATAAACTCAGATACGGATTATCGTGGTAGCTCGCATTCCAGTTATAAGGAGTGCCCGTGGCAGGAAACGCAGGACTGGGCAGGAATTTGTCCCAATTATTCTTAAGATCATTCACGTCTACCTGGCGGCCGAACCAGCTACCCAATGACTGTAAAGGGTTGAATTCATTATAACCCTGCCCTACAATATTTTCATTGAGTGTTTGTATATAGTTGGCCATCGCTTCAAACTTCAACTTATCGGTCAGGTTCTGCGAGGTATTTAACATCACTGTATACCTTGTTTGGTCTGTATTAGGAATAGTACCTGTTTGCCGTTGGTGGCCCAGTGAAAGCCTGGTACTACCCTTGCTGGAATTCGCAGACAGTGCCACACTGTTGTTGAGTGTAAATCCGGTTGTGAAGAAATTTTTCACGTTGTTAGGACGAGAGATCCAGTCGGTAGGTGTTCTGTTACCATTCGCATCGAGCGGACTATTATACTGAGGCAATTTTAGTCCGATATCGAGCCTTGGGCCCCAGCTTTCATCCACACCATCATTTACACCATCTCCCAATCCGTCAACATAGGCAAATCCATTCTCTAATGCCCAATCCTGGTACGACAGCGGATTATTAGGTGTTTGATTCTTATATAGATTGTACCAGTATTCACTGCTGGTAGAGCCTTGTCCGTATTTATTCTGGTACTTCGGCAGGATATATTGTTTTTCGAATGAAATACCGCCGTTGTAAGTTACCCCAATGCCTTTGAACGCAGATTTTCCGTTCTTGGTAGTAATCAGGATGACCCCATTTCCTGCCTGATATCCGTATAAAGCCGCAGCATTGGCGCCTTTCAGGATGGAAATAGATGCTACGTTTTCGGGATCAATATCCTGGATGCCATTACCGTAATCTACTGCAGAAGGTTGACTGGTAGAAGTGTTGGTGATAGTGCCTGGTACCACCTGTGTTTGTGGATTATTGATTTGAATGCCATCCACTACAATCAATGGTTGGTTTTTGCCGAACGAGTTGTAACCACGCAACACTATGCTGGTACTGGATCCAACGGCACCGCCGTTGTTATTGATCTGTACGCCGGCTGCTCTGCCGGACAATGAATTTAAAATGTTGTTTTCGTTCGTTTGCGTTAATTCAGCGCCTTTAACTTCCTGCACTGCATATCCCAGCGCCTTCCTCTCTCTTTTAATACCTAAGGCTGTTACTACTACTTCGTTGATGGTTTTGTCTGATTTTGTCAGACTAACATTCAGGATACTTCCATTCACAGTTACCTGTTTCGTTTCAAAGCCAAGACCGGAAATAACCAGTACCTGGCCATTTGCGGCCTCCAGTTTAAACGCACCATTCGGATCCGAAATAGTACCTTTTGCTTGTCCCTTAAACTGAATGGTAGCCCCGGGTACAGCATCACCGTTGGTTTCGGTGACTTTCCCGGTGATAACTTTTGTTTGTCCGATGACGGTTGCCAAACATAGCAATAGCATCGTTGTTAATAAGCATTGCTTTCTCATAAACGGCTTGTTTTATTTTAAGTTTAGTTTGTGTGGTCCAGAGTGGACATGGGATAGGATCCGGCGTTAACAGTGGCTCAATGTTGATGGAATACCCGATAGTGCCATTGGTTGAAACATCCTGCCAGCACATACGTTGGCGCCGGTATCGGTACCTTTCCACTGGATATCGGCAAACGGAATTACGTTGCCATCACTACCCTTAATAATACCTGTAGCCTGCCCGATGGGGGCCAGGTTTACGCTTGCCATAAGCACGGCAAAAAGGAGTAAGACCTTCTTCATAAAAGTTCAAGTTTGGTTGAAAAAGAAATAAACATTGGGTTGTAGAACTGCTTAACTATTGGGCAATAGCTTCGGGTTACGTCAAATATAATTTGACGATTTCTCATGCAAACGGTGAAAGTATGGACATAGGTCACCCGCACCGCACAAGCCTGTACGATTCATTAAGCAATCAGTCATCCTGTTCCCGGAGCTACGGAAAACACGAATGAATACGTGCCATGTATTGCAATGGCATTGCGGCTATGTAAAAGGAGAGGAACCTTTTTTCATAATCGGTTCAGATTTTGGTTGTATAAATATCGATCTTGTTTTGGCATCAAATAATGCCACCGTCATTAATCACAGGCGATTATTCCTTATCCTATAGTTGTCAAACAGACACTATTGATATTCTTCAGCAAATCATGGAAAGTTATAAATGATTATTTTATAGCTGATCGTTTGCAAACAAATAATAATTACAGGAGCGTGGGCTATTGAAGTGCGCTAGTTGTGTCTGACTAATTCCGGGCTAAAGTGATAGTTGTCGAGTTTGTTGTTGATTGTGGTCAATCGTAAGAGAAACTTAGTGCGTGTTTCCCGACTTTTATTATAAGCCTGCCTTGGTCAAGCAGGCATTTACTCATAAAGCAAAATATGATTTAGATTTCGGTTGACATACACAAGTTAGAAAAAAAAAGTACGCGGTCCAACATCTACTTAACATTATTTTAACGACAAGTAAAGATTATAAGACAATAAGCTGATAATCAATATTAGCGATTACATAAATAAAATATTTTTTTTACCGGCTGATTAAATACTGCAGTTGAAACTGAAACATTGTTTTTTCACTT
>NZ_DATCVJ010000438.1:0-9711 GCF_036566945.1 Chitinophaga sp.
TATAACGCCTTCTTTATTTCTTTTAGCGCCGTTTACACCGTAGTCAGCTTTCATCTGGTGCAACCAGGTTACAAACTGTTGTGCGTTCTGGCCATCGCGTTGTAAGTCGTTGGTCATTTTGCTGGCAGGCAGTTGTGCGTAGTAGCGCAGCTGTTGTTCGCAATCTCTGATCACTTTATCGGCCAGTTCATCTGCTCTCTTCGCATCGCCGGCTATATAATAAGCGTAGATGGTTTGAATAGAGGTGTAGTTGTGCATGTTGCCCGGAGTGGTCATGGCGTACGGGAAGTTAGTTTCCAGTATACCCTTGTCCATATAATGCAACACATTCAGGGCGCTGTCTTTCGACATACCATTCTGTGTCATGGCAACAGACAGCTTGGTAAATGCCTGACGGAGGTACATGATCATTTTCCTGTTAGGCTCATCGAAGTAGGTACCGCGGGTTTGAGCGCCACCGAACTCAAATTTGTGCATCAGGTTATCATACATTACGCCTACGTTGGCATTGATATCCATGCCCAGCGGATCGGTAGATGTTTGCTTAGGCAATGGTACCAGGTGATAGGTCAGACCATCTGTTTGCATGTATTCATTCAGGCCAAGATCTGTAGGACTGGTAAAGTAGATAGGTCTTTTCCAGTTATTGGCAGCAATGATATCATATACAGCGAGGTCATTTTTCAGCAGGTAGTTCTTGGTAATTTTGAAAGGCATGGAAGGTAAGATCTTCGCACTGTCTTTCGCAGCTACCACACCATTTGCGAGAATAGTCTGTTTGTCTACCGGAATATATAACTGACGGGTAGGCAGGAAGTTTTCTGCGCCACCATCCTGGGTAGTCACTTTACTGTTTTGATCATCGCTTCCCATGAAGTGCATGATCTCGATCAGGTTAAAGGACTTATCTGCAGGAATATTTCCCGGATCGAAGAAGCGGATATAGTTGCGGTTTTCGCCCTGGTATTTATCTGCAGACCAGGTAAATGGAATTGCAGGACTTTCGTTCACGGCTTTGCGCATCTGATCAATGTACCAGTCAACACCGAGGAGACTCAGGTTAATTACCCTGATATCCGGACGGATGCCTTCTACTTCCTGTGCATACCAGAGGGGGTAAGTATCGTTATCACCTACGGTAAACAGGATCGCATTTTTCTGGCAGGATTCCAGGTAATCTTTCGCGACATCTCTTGCTACGTACTTGGTAGAACGATCATGGTCATCCCATTCCTGGAAGGCCATGAGTACCGGTACTGCCAGCAGGCAGATGGCGGTAGCCAACACTGGAGTGATGGCACCTTTTACTTTCTTTTTCAGGAAACTGTATACCGACAGCACGCCTAAACCTATCCAGATAGCATAAGCGTAGAAAGAACCTACATAAGCGTAGTCACGTTCACGTGGCTGGTTACCGGCCTGGTTAAGGTAAATAACGATCGCAAAACCTGTAAAGAAGAACAGTAATGATACGATGAGGGTATCTTTTCTATGGTTTTTATACTGATAGAAGAAGCCCATCAGCCCCAGGATGAACGGCAGGAAGAACAGGGTGTTGTGTGCCTTGTTATCTTTCAGACTGTCCGGCATCATGCTCTGATCGCCATAAATGAAGTTATCTATAAAAGGAATACCGGAAATCCAGTTACCATCGCGTACGTTACCGTAGCCCTGGGTATCATTTTGTTTACCGGCAAAGTTCCACATGAAGTAGCGGAAGTACATATAATTGACCTGGTATTGGAGGAAGAACTTCACGTTATCGCCCAGACCTGGTTTTTCACCCTGTTGTAATCCCAGCCAGGATTTATAGAAATCGGCATGTCCCTGATCGTTGCTGGCATCCCATACACGTGGGAACAGCATCATATCCTCGGCGGCATATACCGGTTCCTGTTTCTTACCTGCCACCACGTAGTTTTTAGGACCACGGGCATAGATGTTACCACCTTCTTTGTATTCAGTAGGACGGGCAGTGAACACCTGACCATAGATCAGTGGGAAATCGCCATATTGTTCACGACCGAGGTAACCTACCAGGGAGATGGGGTTATCTACATTGTACATATCTACTGAAGGATTGGCAGTAGAACGTACCATGGTAGTAATATAAGTAGAGTAGCCCAGCAGCATAAACAGTACGAAGGAGATCGTGAGGCGGCTGAAATGGGCCGCTTTAGCGAAATCTATTTTTACACCTACCACTTTGAGGAGGTAAGGGATTGCTACAAAGAACGCTGCCAGTACAAATTTGAAGAAGATAACCGCACCGCTGGCATCATTAAATGCAGGTACCAGGATAACGGTGGCAATTACGATGAAAGGAGCATACAGGCCGAATTTTGGTTTTCTGTAACCAATCACCAGGATGGCTATAATCAACACGAAATAGAAGATAAATCCGGAGAAATATCCCATTCCGAGGCTATTTACGAAGAATACGTCCATGTAACCGGAAGCCTTCACAGTATCCTGGATCAGGTATTTTTGTACGATACCAGTGATACCACAACCTACTATAAATGCCCAGAAAGTACCCCAACTGGTTACTTTGAAGCGTCTGAAGTAGTACACCATGACCATGGCGGGGATGGTGAGGAGGTTGAGGAGATGGACGCCGATAGAGAGGCCCAGCAGGTAGCCGATCAATACGATCCAGCGGTCAGCATAAGGTTCATCTGCTTCATGTTCCCATTTCAGGATCGCCCAGAAAACGATGGCGGTAAAGAAAGAGGACATACCATATACTTCCCCTTCAACGGCGGAAAACCAGAATGAATCGGAAAAGGTATAAGCGAGTGCACCTACGGCGCCAGCGCCCATGATGGCAATCATTTTTTCCTGTGAAATTTCTTCACCGGCTTTCACCATCAGTCGGCGTGCGAAGTGGGTGATGGTCCAGAACAGGAACAAAATAGTGAAACCACTGGCCAGGGCAGTCATGGTATTAACGCCCAATGCAGCCTGTGATGGTTTCAGGAACATACTAAACAATCTTCCAAGCAACACGAACAACGGTGCTCCGGGCGGATGTGGAACCTGTACTTTGTAGGCACTTGAAATAAACTCGCCGCAGTCCCACAAGCTGCCTGTAGCTTCCATCGTTTTAATGTAAACAAAGCAGGCAATGATGCAGATGACCCAGCCGACCATGTTGTTGGTCCTTTTAAAATTCATAAGGTTGTTTTAAGGTCCGACAAAAATATAAAAAACAGCAAATTATGCTAATCTGACGAACAGTTTTAACTTTTTGTAAATATCTTTTTAGCTGTTAGCCTTTAGCTGTTAGCTTTTAGGCACCTGTTTTATGCTGGTGAGGAGATAAAGCTTACGGGAAGGGCTAACAGCTAACAGCTAAAGGCTAACAGCTGTTTTCACCGTCCAGGCGACAGGTTTAGCGTTGAAAAGGACTTTGGTGGCGGCCCATGTTTCGCGGAAGAGGTCTGAGTGCCGGTAGTTGTCAAGTGCGGCTTCAGATTCCCATTGGCTGAAAGTAAACCAGGTATTTCCGGAAGCGGGATGTTCCCAAAGTTCCAGGTGCAGGCATCCGGGAAAATGGCGGATAAGCAATTGTTGTTGAGAGAACAGGTCCCGGAAGTTGTTTACTTTATCCGGGTCAAATTCCATTTTAACGATACGGTTAATCATTGAAAAATTATTCTTACAGTTTGGTAGTACGACAGTTGCTGGTATCCGGAGGGTTGTGTGAGCTGATCTCTCCGGAAGCCCTGGAGGCCGAAAAGGCCGGCGGCATTTCCCTTGTTAATGGCGATTTCCAGGTATCCGGCCGCATTAAAGAGGGCCAGCTTGGTACCTTCCGGTACGTCTGCATATGTTTCGCTGATCTGGTTAATGACTTCATCGCGGCGGAAGAAGATACGGAAGCGGCGATTTTTGCATTGCATATCGAATTGTTGCCGGGTGATGTTTACCACCACATTCTCGAAGCTATCGATATGAATGATTTGTCCTTCTATAAAATCGTCGCCTACCAGTGGTTGCAGGTTATGCTTTACATTGATTTGCTGGGTGAGTGGTCCCAGTTCTCCCAACGCCTTACCCCGGCTCAACTCTCTGGCAGCTGAAGCCAGCAGTTGTATGATGGTAAAAGTGTTCTTGGGCGCGTCGGCAGGCAAGGGTATCTTGATGACCTTCTCCGGCATACCACCAACAATCATGGTGAGCAGGCCGTTGTCGGCGCAACCGATGTATTGTCCGTTGTGCTCGGCCACCAGCACATGATCTGGCCGTTTGTCAAATAAATTGATCAGTACAAAATGGAAGGTACCCAGCGGGAAGTAAGCGAAGGCGCTTTTACAGATATAAGCGGCCTGTGGTAAGTTAAAAGGGCTTATATGGTGTGTGACGTCCGTAACATGACATTCCGGGCAGTATTGCCAGAGCTGCCCTTTAATGGCACCTACCAGGTAATCCTGCATTCCTATGTCTGATGTTAATGTTATGATGGACATGCCCGAAAATCTAAATCCAAATCCCTATGTTCAAAACCCACAGTTCAAATCCCGTCCTCACTATTCAACCTGTTTTCTCACATTCAGAATGGCAAATTAAATGTGCGCTTTCCATCCAAAAAAGATGCCATTGGGGTTATGTGAGTTAAACTTAGTGCAAATAAAGACAAAAAACCCGATGCGATCGTATTTTAGGTGGAATTTTTTCACACTAACGTGAACGGCTAAAGTGAAATAATCGTTTATTATTGCAAAGGAGAACCCGGTTCTTTTTTAAAGTGATTGTATACCATGCCGTCCAGAAAGCCGGGCAATAGTTTGCTCAGCAACACCGTGAGCTTACCCTGACCAGTGAGTACCAGGGTACGTTTACGTTTGGCAATGGCCTTCGCAATGGCTGTTGCCACCGCCTCGGCACTCATCAGCTTTCCTTCTTCCAGCGGTGTTTCACTTTGTGCCTGTCCCTTAGGGTTCAAGGCCGTATTACGTATATTCGACGCCGTGAATCCGGGACATACCCACATCACGTTAACGCCTGTATGTAAATTTTCTGTCCGCAGTGCTTCGAGGAAACCCTGCATCGCAAACCTAGAAGCCGAGTAACCGGTACGTGCCGGCAAGCCCCTGTACCCCGCAATAGAAGACACCCCTACAATGGTTCCTTTATTAGCGACAATAGACTCATACGCAAACTTGGTACAATATACCGTACCCCAGAAATTGATGTCCATCAGTGACTTTAATACACTCACCTCCAGATCACGGAACAAAGCACGCATAGAAATACCTGCGTTGTTAATGAGTATATCTATCTTTCCAAACTTCGCAATCGTACTTTCAATAAAGGCTTTGCAGTCGGCTTCGATGCTCACATCCGCTACAAAAGTAAATAAGGCCTTGTGTTGCTGTAAAGCATCCAGCGCCTGTTGCTTTCTGCCGCAAACAGCTACAGTAGCACCCTGCGCCAATAATTCTTCTACCAGTGCTTTTCCAATTCCTGACGATCCGCCGGTGATGACAACCGTCTTGTTTTGAAAGTATGTTTTCATGGGTATAATTTAAGCCCCACAAAAATAGGCGAGAAGATGATAGTAACAGCATTTTATTACTTCTTATTTACAGATGTGTAACTGCTGATTGCTGCATTGTTTCGCTTGTAATACTTGTTGGTATTGTGTTTGGTGGTTATTTTGAAGAAAAATTTGGCAAGAAAAAAAATATTGTTATTTTTGCAACCGCTTAACAGCAAAGGATTCCCTAGCTCAGTTGGTAGAGCAATACACTTTTAATGTATGGGTCTTGGGTTCGAGTCCCAAGGGGATCACTGGAAGATTACAAAGCCTGCGCTAGTCGCGGGCTTTTTGTTTTAGGTCTATTTGTTAGTCTATCAAAGTGCGAAATTGCAATTCGTGTTTACTTAGTTTTATTCGGGTTGACTTGTCGTTATAAATATAAGGATAAAATTGAGGTAAACTTGATCCGTAAACTTCTGTGAAGTTGATTTTTCCGCATTTTGTTTATTGTAGAAGGCCACATACATAGCGATATTGGAAAAAAAACGATACCGAAGATTATGGCAGGTTGTTTATTTGCGACGTCATTAGTTCAATAAGCCTTAGATAGCCTCTTACATTATCTTCTTTGATTACCAATTTTTGTCCCAGGATGTAATTAACATCTCCAGACCGATCAATATAAGATTGATCAACAAACCCTTCTGAATGAGCTAATAGATGCCGCTGTTGAAAAAATATTTTTAAGATACGCATTTCGTCAATAGTTAACCAATCTTCATAACCTTGTCCAAAGTGATCTTTCCAGTAACTACTTCCTAAATCGAGTTTTTGAAAAGCATTAAAACGTACATCGATATTTGGCGCCTTTTGGCGGAAGGTTACTTCGCAAAATCTTTGGAAAGCTACTACAAGATCAACTAAGCTAGATTCTATAAGATTTTGAGTTAGTATTGCAGCATCATCTTTATTGAAAGAGGCTTGAATTATGGGAATGCTTGTCAATTTTACTTTTATCTTATCTAAAGAAAAACCGAATGTTTCTTGAGCTGAGTTATGGCCACAACAGGGGCAAAAGAACGCACTTCCAATAACTGCGTAACGGGCATTGCATTCTTTACAGGAGATTTTCAATTCCATTTCCTCCATTGCGGCAATTGGGAGTATTGGCCTATTGACATGCTCGCCTTTGAAGTTCATTTTTATGGAGAAAAAGGCATTTTGATTTTGTAGTGTGTTAAAGACTTTTGCATCTTCTCTAAATCCTTTGTCTAAAACATTTAGGATATGTTTTTGAGCTTCCTCCCGGCCATCTTTAAGTTGTTGTTGTGTAAACCAAGATGTGGAATTTGCTTCTTTACGGCACATTGGGCAATAAATAACTTCATCTTGAAATAGATTCTTCCAATCATCTAGATGTACTTTAAATTGAAATAAGCATTGTTCATTGGGGCATTCACGGTCAATATAACCGTCAGAGTCAGTGTCTATTGGTATATGGACCTTGTTCTTGGCCATTTCTTCCACAGCTTTAAGTACATTTTTAAACATATGCTTCGATTTACTACTCATATTGCCACATTTTGCATGCTGATTTGACATTCGATCTTATTTGTATGGAGAAAGTTGATCGAAGTGAAGTCTAAGAAGTACAAGGCAACCTCTATTGTTTCTTCCATAAGTAAACGTATCTATAAATTAAGGGGTAAAATATTGTTAATAATAACTCGGTTATCTACGTAATTTAAAAAGAAATATTAAATAAAAGGATATTTTTTTATATATTTAGTAAAAGGATTTGTGTATGAGAAAGAATTTGCAGCGATTGGCATCCTTTGCCACTTTTGATCTCCCATTTAGTGTAGGCTATAATCAGTTACTACTCCGTACGATTCATAATGAACAAATAGGAGCTATTCCCCGTTGGAATATTGAAGGCACACGAAGAAAGCTAATCGCTCATTATTGGTATAGGCATATACTTTATCACTTCCTATCGTTGTTCGGCATTGTACTACTTATTATTTTGCCATTTAGTCCTTACATTAATTTACTTTACTTATCTGTACTATGCATAATGTAGGCGGTAAGTTTTGAGATAGTTTACTGTTTTATCTATTTGCCTTTTTTCATCAACCTTTCATCATCAGCTCGAATCATTGATTGCGAACCACATATTAAACCTAATAGCGAATGTAAAAATATATAACTGATCGACATTTAAGCCCATTTCCATAACTGCCACCATCTCCTTGTAATAGGGAGTGCTTCTGTGATATTAATGGTTTCATTTAGGTGCTTTACGTTACTGTCATACCTGTCTCTGAACTTCTCAGCTATTTCCAGTAAGTATTCCTTTTCTGTTCTGATCCCTGCTATAGCATGTTTGCATTGCGATATTGTATTCAATACGTCTAAGATTATTTGATCGGTTCTCATGTCTACAATGGCAATAGTCATTGGATCAAGGTATTGGCCTTCCAAATTATAAAGATCGCTCGGGTCACCTAAATTTCCTGCCGCAAGCGCATGATGAAGGTCAAAAGCTGCACGAAAAGCGCATTGCTCTATTGCGCCATTAAAATTTCTTTGCTGAATAGCTACCTCCCAATTTGCTAATAAGGCACCTATACGCTGTAGCTTTTCGTTAACTTCTCGGGATCGCTTACCAATGTTTTCCTTGTAACTTTCATAACCATTGAGCAGTTGGCTGTAAAGGTGCCGCAGAGCCGAAACAGTGCCAGTAAATCGATTGGTAAGGCGCACTGCTTCATCCAGAGGTAGGTTACCATCCTTGTTGAAATGTTTAAGTAGTTCCTCATTGTTCATGGAATTGAAGATTTCCCCGTCCAGATTTGTAGCTACCTGTAATTCATAAACGCCCCATATATCAGGCTTCTCTGTGTCTAAGATATCTTGCATAATTGGCGACTGCGCACCTGCAATAATTTTATATACCTTAGCTTCAGCTATCCACCGCTGCCCTGATTCCCATGTTCGCCGCCTCCCTCGGTAATGATCGATTAATAGTGTTAACATAGCACCGGCGAATAAAGAAACAAGTGCTAAAATAATATCATTGGAAACTGCCTTTTCCTTGTTGTCAGCAAGTTGACCGCTATCTAAGCGAATGTTTATGGCCGCGCTATCTCTTGTAACTAATTGCAGGGTGTCCGACAATTGGAAGACAGGCTTGATGCGGATAGTATCTGTCAGTAGGGGGACTACTTTTGTGGAAGTTCCTTTAGTTGTTTTAGGTAAGTTTTTCTGGGCATGTGCTGATACAGCCATCATCAGGACGCAAATAAGTGTGTATTTCATCAAAAGGCTTTGGAAATTTCTACTAGATAAAGTCTACGGATGTTTGTATTGATGTAAATATATAAAAAAGTATTTAAGTGACCATAACAGCCTTATAAATAGGGTAGGATATTCGTGATACAACCGATCTTTTTTTCCTTTGCTTCGCCTATCGCGTTGTATCAGAAACTCTCTACTATAGCTTTCCTCCGAAGTTTGGACGCAGTTTAACCTCTATCAAAATTTTTAGAGGTAGATTTTATTTCTGGCTTTTTAGTTATTTTCGATCAGATAGGTAACCCCAATAATTTTAAAGCGAAGAGTATGAAAGAAAATGTGCAAAATGAAAACGCTGTAACCCCCATGTTGTTCCCCTTTGACCCCGACCAGTATTGGCAACGGATTAGACTCATTATCCGGGAAGAAGTTACAAATGTAGAAAGAAGCAAGCCCGCTCAGCCAATCTATGAAACACCCGGATTGACCTACAAGCCCCTTTTTAAGCTAGCAGAAGTCTGCAAACTATTTCAGGTTACCAAACCTACCATTTACCAATGGATCAGACATGGGAGGCTAAAGCGGTACAAAATCGAATCCCGTGTATTCTTTCTCTGGAATGACATACAGAAACTATTACAACCCGAACAAGACAGCAAAGATTAAACGTTCAGCTTTGCTGTCCGTTTGCGATGATTGAACAGACAGCTTCGCTATCTGTTCCGTGGAGATTGAACCGGCGGCGTTGCCACCAGTTCGTGAAGATGATACAGGTAGCTTCGCTACCTGTATGCGGAGATAAACCGGACGGCTTCGCCATCCGGTTGCGGAGGTTGAACGGATCTTCGCTCCGTTAGCGAGCGGTGTTTTTGCTACGCAAAAACCGCTCGCCCCTTCGCTCCCGGTGGTCGCAAAGGGGAAATGCAGCG
>NZ_DATCVJ010000439.1:0-6349 GCF_036566945.1 Chitinophaga sp.
TGAAGTATTACGTATCAAGAATACTATTCTGCAAATTAGTAACGGCAAAAACTGGCTGGTGCTGATTGATGAAATGTTTAAAGGTACCAATGTGGAAGACGCCAGAAACTGTTCACTGGCCGTCATCCGGGGATTACTGCAAAGTACCAACTGCCTCTTTATTCTGTCTACCCACCTCTATGAAATAGCGGAAGATCTCCGTGCCGAGCAACGCATTCAATTCAAATATTTTGAATCTACTGTGATAGAAGATGACCTTCATTTTACTTATCTGTTGAAAGATGGTATCGCCAAAGAAAAGATCGGATACCTGATCCTGAAAAGGGAGAAGGTGCTGGATTTGCTGACACAGATCAAGTAGGCGGAGAGAGGAAGGCTTAAAGCAAAAAGCTATTGAACGAAGATGGGGAGCGAAGATGCTTTTCATTATCTGTTTCAATAGCTTTTTGCTTTAAGCCTTCCGCTTTTTGCGTATCTTCATGATAGTTAACCCAACATCCATATGATTGTTAAAACCTTCGGCAGCGCTATACAGGGCGTTAATGCCATCACCATTACCATAGAGGTAAATGTATCTTCCCAGGGAAATAAATTATTTATAGTAGGGCTGCCGGACAATGCGGTAAAAGAAAGTGAGCGGCGTATTGAATCCACTATTCAATGTATGGGATTGCGCATGCCCAGAACCCGGACGGTGGTAAATATGGCGCCCGCAGATATCCGTAAAGCCGGTGCTGCCTATGATTTGCCCATTGCTACCGGTATTATGGCCGCATCCGGTCAAATACCGGCTACGCACCTGGAAACCTATCTGATGATGGGTGAGTTGTCGCTGGATGGCACCATACAGCCCATTAAAGGCGCGTTGCCCATGGCTATGCAGGCGCAGAAAGACGGTTTCCAGGGATGCATACTGCCCAAACAAAATGCACGGGAAGCTGCCATGGTGAATGGATTGAAAGTATATGGCATTTCACATATTTCAGAAGCCGTTAACTTTTTTCATGATCCCAACACCTTGCAACCAGTAGTACCGGCCCGCGATGAATTTTATATTACACAGGACCAGTTTGAGGTAGATTTCAGTGAAGTAAAAGGGCAGCATCAGATAAAGCGTGCGCTGGAAATAGCAGCAGCAGGTGGGCATAATGCTATTTTAATTGGTCCGCCAGGGGCCGGAAAAACTATGCTGGCCAAGCGTTTGCCTACGATCCTTCCTCCCCTCACCCTGCAGGAAGCATTGGAAACGACCAAAATACATTCTGTGGCGGGGAAACTACCGCAACATGCCTCGCTGATTGTACACCGGCCGTTCCGTTCTCCACATCATACTATTAGCGATGCGGCGCTGGTAGGTGGTGGCAGTATTCCACAACCGGGAGAAATTTCGCTGGCGCATAATGGCGTGTTATTCCTCGATGAATTGCCGGAGTTTAAACGGAAAGTGCTGGAGGTAATGCGGCAGCCGGTAGAAGAAAGAAAAGTGTCCATTTCAAGGGCCAAAATGGCGATTGATTTTCCGGCCAGCTTCATGTTACTCGCATCCATGAATCCTTGTCCCTGTGGGTATTTCAACCATCCTGAAAAAGAATGTTCCTGTGCTCCCGGACAAGTGCAGCAATATTTGAATAAAGTATCGGGGCCTTTGCTGGATCGTATAGACTTACACGTAGAAGTTACGCCTGTTAAATTTGCTGACTTATCATCCGGTAACGCTGCCGAGAAAAGTACGTATATACGTGACCGTGTGATCACGGCACGTGGTATACAAGCTGATAGATTTTCTGCTTATCCTGATATACATTGCAATGCGCAGATGCATAGTAAATTGCTCGCTGCTGTATGTGTGGTCAGTGATCGTTGCCGGGAACAGTTGGGGCAGGCCATGCAAAAACTAAAATTATCGGCGCGGGCATATGACAGGATACTGAAGGTGAGTCGCACGATTGCGGATCTGGAAGGTAGCAGGAGTGTAGAGCCTGCGCATATGGCGGAGGCCATACAGTTCAGGAGTCTTGACAGGGAAGGATGGGGTAACTAGGGCTGTTTACATTAGCACATGCGATGCGCGACTATCAATGGACGCTGCAGCCGCCTTAAATACTCAAATCTTCCTTGTAGTTTTCGCTTAATTTCTTTTGCATGTCTGCCGGTACCGGTGCATATTCAGCAAACTGCGATTTTAATTTTGCCTTGCCTTGTGTAACGTTACGCAAAGCGGCGAAGAGCTTATCTATTTCTGCCTGTGGGGTACGTGCTTTAATGACCTGATAACCATTTAGTGTATCCATGCCCGTTATGATACTGCGATGTGTTTGCAGTTCACTCATAATATCGCCCATCATCACGTCTGGGGCAATGGCTTCCAGGTCATACACCGGTTCCAGCAATTGCGGGGCTGCCTGATGGAAGGCATCGCGAAAAGCCATCATACCGGCTATTTTAAAGGAAATATCGTTGCTGTCAACCGGGTGCATTTTTCCGTCGTATACACTTACCCGTATATCACGTACATACGATCCCGTTAGAGGGCCTTCCTGCATTTTTTCCATGACGCCCTTGAGAATGGAAGGCAGGAAACGATTGTCGATAGCGCCTCCTACGATGCAGTTATTGAATACCAGTTTACCGCCCCAGTTGAGTGCTATTTCTTCAGAGTCGCGCACCGTATGTTCTTTATACGGTGGCATACCCTCATACCAGGGTTCTATTTTCATGAATACCTCACCAAACTGTCCGGCGCCACCGGATTGTTTTTTATGGCGATAAGAAGCCTGTGCGGGTTTCTGTATTGTTTCGCGGTAGGGGATTTTCGCGGTATGGAAGGCGATCTGCATTTTATAAATGTTTTCCAGCCGCCATTTGGTCACGAGTAAATGCAGTTCTCCCTGACCGTGGAGGATAACCTGTTTCAGTTCCCGGTTGAATTCTATCAGCAGGGTAGGATCTTCCATGTGGATTTCTGCCAGTACTTCACTGAGCTTTTCATCATCTGCCTTATTCTTTGCCTCGATGGCTACGCGTACTTTGGGAGTGGGGAAGTCGATGGGGACAATTTCTCCGGGGAAATTCTTTTCTGCAAGTGTATGGTTGGTAAAAGTATTTTTCATTTTAAGGGTGCAGCCGATGTCTCCTGCCTGCAGGCGTTCTACGGCGTTACGGTTTTTACCGTCTGCGATAAACAGCTGGCTGATACGCTCCGTCGTGTTTCCCTGCGTATTGATCAGTTCCATACCGCTTTTCACTTCTCCCGACATTACTTTAAAATAAGTGAGCCTGCCTATATGTGGCTCCTGTAAAGTTTTGAATACAAACAGCGCGGCAGCGCCGGATGCATCGCAGGGAACGGATTTACCATTGGTGGTTGTTTCAGCGGGCATTTCAATAGCGGAAGGCGCTACATTGTCTATA
This sequence comes from Chitinophaga sp., assembly GCF_036566945.1. GTDB lineage: Bacteria > Bacteroidota > Bacteroidia > Chitinophagales > Chitinophagaceae > Chitinophaga. The sequence continues at coordinate 3,412 of NZ_DATCVJ010000439.1, forward strand.
AATCCCATCAGGCGGCCGCTTCCCATGTTTTTTTTAGCCGACAGGCAGAACACGGGAAATACCTGGTGATTGAGCATGCCTATTTTGATGCCTTGCCTTAATTCGTCCTCATCCAGACTACCTTTTTCAAAATACAGCTCCATGAGCTGATCATCGTTTTCGGCGGCTTTTTCCACGAGTTCGTTGTGCAGCTGGTCGGCGCGTTCCTTTTCATGATCGGGAATGGGTAGTTTTTCTGGTTTACCACCGTTTTCGGGGAAACGGTACATGGTCATTTTCAGGAGATCGATGATGGCATTGAATCCGGGGCCCTGGTTCACGGGATACTGCATGACGGTGACCGGATGTCCAAGTATGCGGACGGCGTCTTCCACGGTTTTATTAAAATTGGCTAATTCGGCATCCAGCTGATTCACCGCCAGGATGGTGGGTTTCCGGTACTTATCTACATAATCCCATACCAGTTCAGTGCCTACTTCCACCCCATATTGGGCGTTAAGCAGCATGACTGCGGTGTCGGATACACGTATGGCAGCGATGACTTCTCCTATAAAATCTTCCAGGCCGGGGGTATCAATAATATTGATTTTATAATCTTTCCATTCGGTGTGCATCAGGGTCGCATATACGGAGTTCCCGCGCTCATGCTCAATTTCATGATAGTCAGAAATTGTATTTTTTTCTTCGATCGTACCTCGTTTACTGATGATGCCGGCTTCGAATAACATGGTTTCAGAGAGGGTAGTTTTGCCGCTTTTGGGTGCACCTAACAGTACGATGTTTTTGATATGTTTTTCATCATACGTCTTCATATGTGGAGATTTATTTAGATAATCCTTTATCACCTATGCCTTTAAAAGAACTTACTATTAAGTTAACCATTTTTGGCTAAAATAGCCAGTACTTTTCCCTGCAATATGTGGCAACATGCAGTAACTTTGCACCTCAGGAAATCGGACATATGAAACTATTACTGCATTATTTAAAGAGATATAAATGGTTGGTCGTATTAGCAATGGCTTTGGCCAGTATTAACCAGCTTTTCTCACTGATGGACCCTATGATCTTTGGATGGATCATTGACAGGTTTGCCTCTCATCCCCAACTGACAACAAAGGGGGGAACTATTTTCAGGCCGGAAAATGACTATTTATGGGGCGTACTGCTGTTGGTGGGCGCTGCCATAGGTGTGGCCATGGTATCCAGGATTGCCAAAGCATTCCAGGATTATTTTGTGAACGTGATTGTTCAGAAATTTGGGGCCCAGGTGTATACCGACGGGCTTAAGCACTCTCTCCGACTGCCATATCAACAGTTTGAAGATCAGCGCAGTGGTGAAACGCTGGCCATTCTGCAAAAAGTGAGGGTAGACTGTGAAAAGTTTATTACTGCTTTTGTGAATGTGTTGTTTGTATCCATGATAGGCGTATTGTTTGTGATGGTGTACGCCGCTACTGTGCACTGGACCTTGCCTTTTGTGTATCTCACCGGTTGTATTTTGCTCACTATTCTCATGAGTTTACTGAGCAGGAAAATTAAGGTGATACAGAAGACGATTGTAAAAGAAACCACTGCATTGGCGGGATCTACTACCGAATCGCTTCGTAACATTGAACTGGTAAAGAGTTTGGGATTAACCAACCAGGAAATACGGCGGTTAAATTCCACTACCCTGAAAATTTTAATGCTGGAACTGAAAAAAGTGCGGAGCATCCGCAGCATCAGTTTTGTGCAGGGTACATTTGTGAACCTGATGCGTTCCAGCATCCTGTTTCTGCTGTTGTTTTATATTTATCATGGTACGGTAAGTATAGGACAACTGATGACATTACAACTGTATTCCTTCTTCATTTTTGGCCCGTTGCAGGAGTTAGGTAATATCATTCTCAACTACCGGGAGGCGCAGGTATCGCTGTTAAACTTCCAGGGCATTTTGAGTACGCCAGTGGAGGAAATGCCGGCCAACCCGGTGAAGGTGAACCATATCAATGAACTGCTTTTCAAGCAGGTAGGCTTTAAACACCTGACTGCGGCCACCAAAGCACTGGATCACGTAAATTTCTCTGTAAAAGTAGGTGAAACCATTGCCTTTGTGGGGCCTTCCGGTTCCGGAAAAACCACCCTGGTAAAGATGTTAGTAGGATTATACAAAGCCAACGAAGGGCATATTTACTATAATGGCGTAGATGCCAATGAAGTGGATATGGAAGAACTTCGTCACCAGGTAGGCTTTGTAACGCAGGATACACAGCTGTTTGCAGGTACTATTAAAGAAAACCTGTTGTTTGTGAATCCCGGCGCCAGCGATGCCGAAGTGATGGAAGCACTGAACAAAGCATCCTGTTATTCTTTACTGGCGCGGGCCGACAAAGGTCTTGAAACCGTGATTGGGGAAGGCGGTATTAAAATTTCCGGTGGAGAAAAACAACGTTTATCCATTGCGAGAGCGCTGTTGCGTAAACCACGTTTGCTGGTATTTGATGAAGCTACATCTGCACTGGACTCTATTACAGAAGAAGAAATTACGACGACTGTTCGTGAAGTAACTTCCACCAAGCAACATATCACCGTGATGATTGCGCATCGTTTGAGCACGATCATGCATGCAGATCGCATTTATGTACTGGAAAAAGGACGTATTGTAGAAGTGGGCAAGCATGAAGATCTGGTAGAGGAAAAGGGCCTGTATTACGCTATGTGGAGGCAACAGATTGGAGAGCGGAAAGTGGAAGCGGTATAAAGCGGGGGTGAGCGCCTTCGGCGCTTGTCTTTGTCCAGGATTAGACTGATTTTGATGATTTTGATGATTTTATTTCTCTTATGGAAACGTGCATTCTTCTTTATAGGAAACTTTCTGCAGAATGATAAAGATATTTTATGAAATCAGTCTAATCATCAAAATCAGTCTAATCCTGGACAAAGACAAGCGCCGAAGGCG
>NZ_DATCVJ010000440.1:0-6226 GCF_036566945.1 Chitinophaga sp.
GCGTCCATCAATGCCAGTGAACCAGCACATACGGTAGCCATGGAGGAAGAACCGTTAGATTCGAGGATATCAGACACTACTCTCACGGTGTAAGCGTAGTCACTGCCTGGCATCATTTGCTTCAGGGAGCGCATAGCCAGGTTACCATGTCCAACTTCACGACGGCCAGGGCCGCGCATCATTTTCACTTCACCTGTAGAGAATGGAGGGAAATTGTAATCCAGAATGAATTTGGAGTAGTTGGAAACAGCGGCGCTTTCTACCAGCAGTTCATCTTCCGGTGTACCGAGCGTAACAGTAGTCAGGGACTGTGTTTCACCACGTGTAAACAGGGCAGAACCGTGTGGGGAAGGCAGGATATCTGTTTCCATTGCCAGCGGACGAACCTGATCCAGTGCACGACCATCCAGACGAACAGATTCGTCGAGGATCATGTTACGGATCACTTCTTTTTCCAGATCATGCAGGTATTCTTTTACCAGCGGCTGATCTTCTTCCGGCAATTCGCCCAGGTGCTCTTTCAGTTCTACGCCGATAGCCGCAAACGCATCGCTGCGATCGTGCTTGGCAGAAGCTGACTTAGCCACTGTGTATATTTTTTGAGTAGCAAAAGCTGCTATTTTCGCTTTCAGTTCTTCGTTCTGGTGAGGCTGTGTGTATTCACGTTTACCGGTTACACCTTTCAGATCACGCAGTTGCTCCTGTGCCTTCACCTGCACCTTGATAGCAGCGTGTGCTGCCTCAATAGCGAGGATCAGGTCTTCTTCCTGGCACTCTTTACTTTCACCTTCCACCATCATGATGTTCTTATCAGTAGCACCAATGATGAAGTCCATATCAGCTTTAGCCAGCTCGGTACGGTTAGGGTTGATTACGTATTTACCGTCAATGCGGGCAACACGGGCTTCAGAAATGATTTCCTGGATAGGCACGTCGGAAACGGCCAGTGCAGCAGATGCAGCCAGACAAGCCAGTGCATCAGGCATTACTTCAGGATCGGAAGAGATCAGGGAAACTAATACCTGTACTTCACATAAGTAGTTATCGGGGAACAGGGGACGCAGAGCGCGGTCAATCAGACGGGAAATAAGTACCTCTGAATCAGACAACCGGCCTTCACGTTTGAAAAAGGAACCCGGTATACGACCGGCAGACGCAAATTTTTCCTGGTAGTCAACTGTAAGGGGGAAGAACGACTGGCCTGGTTTGGGTTCTTTATTTGCTACCACAGTGGCCAGCAAAATAGCATTCCCTAAACGCACCGTAACAGCACCGTCAGCCTGACGGGCCAACTTGCCGGTTTCGATGGTCACCATACGACCGTCTCCTATATCGAACTTCACTGAAATAGGTGTCAGATTCATAATAAAGTGAGGATTAAATATAAAGTTATCCTTTTTTGATCACTAAGGAATAACAAAAGGTATACATACAAAAAAACTATTCCCAACCTAAAAAGTTGGGAATAGCGCTATAAATAAGTCATGGTTATTTTCTGATACCTAACTTCTCGATGAGGGCACGGTAGCCTGTGAGGTTGGTTTTAGATAAATAGGAAAGCAAACGCTTTCTCTGGCCAACCATCTTCATCAAACCACGGTGGGTAGAAAAATCCTTCTTGTTTTGTTTCAGGTGACCGGAAATGCTGTTGATACGCTCAGTCAGCAGTGCAATTTGTGCTTCCGAAGAGCCTGTATTTTTTTCGCTTCCACCAAATTCCTTAAAAATATTGGCTTTCTTTTCAACAGTTAAGTAAGACATCTTTAAAAATAATAAGTAATAATAATGTTTTTTGTCGCTATTTTTCCGGTGCAAAGGTAATTTAAAAAATAGGAATTACCAATTAACAGGAAATTAATAATAAATGAGTGATAATGCACATCTGTAAATATTTCTTTCTCAACAACTCCTAAGAAGAAAAATTCACTGCTGCATTATCTGTTACATGCCCGTTTTCAGTACGTAGTACTCTTGACGGGAATTTTTGTAATACAATATAGTCGTGTGTGGCCATTACGATGGCAGTTCCCTCCCGGCAAATACGGAATAACAACTGCATAATACCATCGGAGGTTTCCGGATCCAGGTTACCAGTAGGCTCATCTGCCAGAATCAATTTAGGCGAATTCAACATTGCGCGCGCAATATCTACACGCTGCTGCTCTCCACCTGAAAGCTCATAAGGCATTTTAAAACCCTTGGTACCCAATCCCACTTTATCCAGTACGTCCGAAATCTTGCTCTCCATCTCCTTTGGATCCTGCCAGCCGGTAGCACGCAACGCAAATTTCAGATTATCATGCACATTGCGGTCTGTCAATAACTGAAAATCCTGGAACACCACACCCAGATTCCGGCGAAGATACGGCACTTTTTTCCAATCCATCTTCTTCAGGTCAAAACCAACTACCTGACCCGTCCCGTCGTTTAAAGGCAAATCACCATACAAAGTCTTTAACAGACTGGATTTACCAGTACCGGTTTTCCCAATGAGATAAACGAATTCTCCTTTATTCACTGTGATATTCACATCAGATAAAATCAAGGATTGCCCCTGGTATATACTGGCGTTAGTTAATTGTATGATAGGTTGTTCAGGCGTCATGTCCTTTCTATTTTTTACGATCAGTTGCGAACAAAAATAACTAATTAAAAAATAACTCGTTGTGATAATATATCAAATATCCTATCCGGTGTTCATCTTCCTGAAACTAAAAAAATAGTTGTTTAACTAAATAATTAGTTATACCTTAGAATCACTGATTAAAACCAACATATGAAACAGCTTACCAAAGCCGAAGAACAGATCATGCAGGCACTATGGGAAACAGGTCCTGCATTTGTGAAAGATATGATAGAAGTGATGCCGGAACCCAAACCACATTACAATACCGTATCTACCCTCATCAAAATTCTGATAGAAAAAGGCTTTGTAGACTATAAAGCCTACGGCAAATCCCATCAGTATTTTGCCCTGGTCACCAAAGATGCCTATAGCCATAAAACCGTCAACAATATTGTGAAAGGATATTTCGATGGTTCTTTTAGTAACATGGTTTCTTTTTTTGTGAAAGAAAAGGAATTAAGCATCTCTGAATTAGAAAAACTGGTACAAAAAATTAAAGACGCACAAAAACCTAAACCATGACAGTGCTGCTCACCTACCTGGCCAAAGTAATCGTATGCTCTGCTGTATTATACGCATATTATTATATAGCGTTGCGTAATAACCGTTTTCACCAATGGAACCGTTATTACCTGGTACTGATTACCATCGTGTCGTTGCTCACGCCCCTGCTGCAAATCCCTTTGCCAGGGCAAACGCCCGAGCCTTCCACCGTGCTTTCCTACACCAGCCGTATTATTACGCTGCGGGAATCCGTAATACCGGTCCGTCCTGCGATCAATGCTATTAGCGCCGGCACCATCATTAACCTCGCATATACGCTGGTCATTGCCCTATTGCTGACACGCATTCTCGTGAGCCTCCTTAAAATCAAAAAACTGATCCGCAATAGCCAGGTACAACAGGTACCACCTTACCGTTTTGTAAAAAACGAAGACATTAAAGCACCCTTCTCTTTCTTTACCTATATATTCTGGGATAAACACACGTCGCTGAATAGTCCCGAAGGACAGCAGATCCTCAAACATGAACTGGTGCACCTGCAGGAACAACACAGCACCGATAAATTATTCATGGAAATTGTAACTGCCGTTTGCTGGATCAATCCATTCTTTCACCTGATCAAACGCGAGCTGGCCCTCGTCCACGAATTCCTGGCCGACAAAAAAGCTGCCGGAGAAGAAGTCGCTGGCTATGCCCAAACCATTTTGCAGATGGCCTTTCAAACCAAGCAATTCAGCTTTACCAACGATTTTTTTCATCCGCCTATAAAACGTAGAATCCTTATGCTCACACAATTCCACACACCCAGGTTCAGTTACCTCAGACGTATTCTGGTACTGCCGCTGGCAGCATTCATTTTTTGTTCTCTGGCTTTCGTAGTGGATAAGCACCCTTCCGCCATTCGGGCGCTTTCCACCACAGCCACTACAGCTACCGTTTCTTTTACTCCACCTGAAGCCGCTATCAGCGCTGCTCCCGGAGATACCTCCAGGAAGCCGAAAGTGATTAAGCCAGACGCCAACGAAGTATTTACTTTTGTGGAAAAGCCACCTGTGTTTAAAGGTGGAGAAGATTCCCTGACCCACTACCTGTCGCGCTACACCCGCTACCCAAGAGTGGCCCAGGAAAATAACATTTCCGGTACTGTATTCGTTCAGTTTATTGTAGATAAAGACGGCTCCATTAAACAAGCAAAAACGGTAGGCGCCAAAAAAGGCGGAGGCCTTGAAGAAGAAGCCATCCGCGTAGTGAGCAGCATGCCGAAATGGACACCTGGCAAACAAAGCGGAAAAAGTGTAGCGGTGCAGTTTAACCTGCCGATACGCTTCGAACTGGACACAGATGGTGTGATGTCTACGCCGCCTTCCAAAGAGGAAATTTTCACACAGGTAGAACAACCACCCACTTTCCCCGGTGGAGAAGAAGCACTGGCCAAATACCTTTCGAAATCCATCCGCTATCCAAGAGCGGCGCAGGAAAAAAACACCAGCGGCACTGTATTTATACAATATATTATCAATAATGATGGCACCATCCGGGATGTCAAATCAGTAGGCGCCATAAAAGGCAATGGCCTTGAAGAAGAAGGCATACGGGTGGTAAAAAATATGCCGGTATGGAAACCTGGTAAACAAAATGGCCGGTTTGTAGCGGTGCAGTATAATTTGCCGATACGATTTACTTTACAACAATAACACTTATAAAACAATCAGGAGAGGTCCCGGTTTTTTACCGGGACTTTTTTTATGGATTATGGCCGTGGGGCCACCTTCCGTGAGATACTAACAGCTTTTTATTTCCTCCACTGCAAACCAAATAAAAAAGCAGTTCCCCGTTAAGAAGAACTGCTTCCATTTATAATTTTCTGCTTAATACACAAACGTACCCGCCGGTGCCACCACTGTCACTTTCTTCTCTTCGGCCGCTTCCACTCTACCTATGATCTGTGCATCGATGTTAAAGCTTTTGGAAATGGCGATGATATCTGCTGCAATGTCTGCCGGCACATACAATTCCATTCTGTGTCCCATGTTAAACACCTGGTACATTTCTTTCCATGGTGTACCGGATTGCTCCTGAATCAGGCTGAACAACGGCGGCACGGGGAACAGGTTATCCTTGATGACATGCAGTTTTTCGATAAAATGCAGCACCTTGGTTTGTGCGCCACCGCTGCAATGCACCATGCCATGTATTTGCGGACGGAATTGCTCCAATACTTTTTTGATGACCGGCGCGTAGGTACGGGTGGGAGATAATACCAGTTTACCTGCATCTATGGCACCGAAGCCTTCAATATCTATTTTATCTGTCAGTGATTTTTTACCACTGAATACCAGTTCGTAAGGAATGTTGGGATCAAAGCTTTCCGGATATTTTTCCGCCATTGCTTTGTTGAATACATCATGACGGGCGCTGGTCAGACCATTGCTGCCCATACCGCCATTGTACTCGGATTCGTAGGTAGCTTGCCCGTAGGAAGCCAGCCCTACTACTACATCACCCGCCTGAATGCGGTCATTGGAAATAACATCGGCGCGTTTCATGCGGCAGGTAACGGTAGAATCCACGATGATAGTGCGTACCAGGTCGCCTACATCGGCAGTTTCACCACCGGAAGAATAGATGCTGATACCGTGGTTACGCAGTTCTGCGAGAATCTCTTCTGTGCCATTGATGATGGCGGCTATTACGTCACCGGGTAACAACTGTTTGTTACGGCCAATGGTGGAAGACAGCAGGATATTATCGGTAGCGCCTACACAAAGCAGGTCGTCCATGTTCATGATGATGGCATCCTGCGCGATGCCTCTCCATACGCCGAGGTCGCCGGTTTCTTTCCAATAAATATAAGCCAGGGATGATTTGGTGCCGGCACCATCTGCGTGCATAATATTACAATATGCATCATCGCCCCCTAAAATATCGGGTACTATTTTGCAGAATGCTTTAGGGAAAAGGCCCTTATCAATGTTTTTAATGGCATTATGCACATCTTCCTTGCCTGCTGAAACACCGCGCTTGGCGTAAATATTATTATCCACCGGGAAATAAATAAATATGTAAATAAAAAATAAAGTAACTAAAGATGCTCTT
>NZ_DATCVJ010000441.1:0-3547 GCF_036566945.1 Chitinophaga sp.
AACTGGCTGAATAGTGAAACCTATTAACAAGCGTCCCGGTTTCATGGGGCGCTTGTTTCTTAAAGCATATATCGATTTATGAAAAAACTGCTATGTGTAATACTCCTTTTTACCTGCTGCATCATTGCGTGCGAACAGGCGCCCAAAGCTGACAAAGCAAAGATCACAGATGCGCAAACCGTACAGGCAGGCACCGGCAATGCTTATTTGCCCGATACCGCCAGTAGTATTGTAGAATGGATAGGCACCAAACCAACAGGTAAACATCACGGTTCGCTGAAGCTGGCCGGCGGTGCTATTTATGTAAAAGATAGTACCATTACAGGCGGACAGTTCATCATTAATATGAATTCTCTGCAAGATACTGACCTGGCTGCCGATACCACCATGAAACGCAAACTGGAAACAGAGTTGAAAGGTGAAATGTTTTTTGATGTTAAAAAATATCCTGCTGCCACATTTGAAATCACCAGCGTAACGCCTTTTAAGGCAGCTATTGGTGATGAACTCACCTTGAAAAATGCCACCCATGTTATTAATGGCAATCTGACGCTGAAGTCTGTTACGAAAAACATATCCTTTCCGGCCAGCGTAAACATCAGCAGTAATGCCCTCAGCGCTGTGGCCAACTTCAATATTGACCGCACCCAGTGGGGTATCAGCTACAGGGCTGATAAATCCCTGCAGGACAAATTGATCAACTCACAGGTGAACATCACTTTTAACATCAGGGCCACCCGCTAAGTCCGCTTTTTTTCCGTTTTTTTCTCCGTGAAGCCAATAAAATATTTTAAATTTAGTACAACCACTATTACCTAAAACTGACTTCAATGGAAAATACACAAGAAAGAGACGATCGACTTTGGCGTATAGCGAAGGCCAGGGCCGGATTCAAATCGCATCTCATCATATATCTCGTCATTAACATGGGATTGTGGGCTGTTTGGTTTCTTACAGACAGCGATAAAACCAGTGGCACCCCCTGGCCGGTATGGCCAGCGCTGGGCTGGGGAATAGCATTATCTTTTCAATATTTCAATGCATATCATAAAGACCCTTTCGGAGATACCCTGAAAGAATATGAAAAGCTGAAAGAACAACAACACACGCGCATTTGACACATTTGAGCCAAAACAAAATTACAGCAGCATGAAGGACCAACCGCAACGACTATTTGATGTGATTTCTTACCAATTAGCTAACTATCCTAAAACAGACATGTTAGCCGGCAAAGAAAACGGGGAATGGAAAAAATATAGTACAAAAGAAGTAGCGGACATCACCCTCAAATTCAGCTCTGGCCTACTCAAACTGGGCATCCGGGCTGGCGTTAAACACAACGAAGAAAAAGATAAAATAGCCATCATTTCGCCTAACAGACCAGAATGGATACTCACTGATCTGGCCTGTCAGCAACTCGGTGCTGTGCTCACACCCATTTATCCTACTATCAGCGAACACGAACTAGCCTACGTGCTGAATGACGCAGCAGCACGCATTCTCTTTGTAAGTGACAAAGATCTCTTAGAGAAGATCAACGCCATGCGTGACAAATTTCCCACCATCCGGGAAATATTCACCTTTAATAAAGTTGAAGGCGCCAGACACTGGAAAGAAGTAGTGGACCTCGGGGACGAAGCAGATTTTGAACAGATAGAAACCGTAAAGAAAAATATATCTCCCGAAGAACTGGTAACGATTATTTATACCTCCGGCACTACAGGTACCCCTAAAGGCGTAATGCTCAGTCACCATAATATTATCAGCAATGTATTGGCTTGTCAGCCTTATCTGCCGGTAAACAATTCAGCGAAAGCCCTTAGCTTTCTTCCGCTGAATCACATATTTGAAAGAATGGTCACCTACCTGTATCTCACTTCCGGTGTGCCCATTTACTATGCGGAAAGCATGGATTCCATCGGCGATAACCTGAAAGAGGTAAAACCTACCATTTTCACGACCGTACCCCGACTCCTGGAAAAAGTATATGAAAGGATTATGACTACCGGTCTGGAACTCAAAGGGATCAAAAGAGCCCTGTTTTTCTGGGCAGTAGACATCGGTAAACGCTATGAGATCAACAAAGACCAGGGCGCCTGGTATAACCTGCAGCTCAAACTGGCCAACAAACTGATTTTCAGTAAGTGGCGTGCTGCGCTGGGCGGGAATATACAATGCATCGTAAACGGCGCGGCTGCCTGCCAGGTGCGCTTACTCAAGATATTTACTGCCGGCGGCATTCCCATCATGGAAGGCTACGGTCTTACCGAAACATCGCCCGTAATTAGTGTAAACCGCTATAACGTGGAAGACCGGATGTTTGGCACCGTAGGCCCGGTTATCAGCGGTGTGGAGGTAATGCTGGCAGAAGACGGAGAAATCCTCTGCAAAGGCCCGAATGTCACCATCGGGTATTATAAACGCCCTGACCTTACCGCCGACGCCATCACCAATGGCTGGTTCCATACCGGCGACATCGGCGTACTGATAGACAATAAATTCCTGAAAATAACCGACCGTAAGAAGGAACTGTTCAAAACCTCCGGTGGCAAGTTTGTAGCACCGCAGCCCATAGAAAACAAGTTCAAAGAATCGCCTTTCATAGAACAGATCATGATCGTAGGCGAAGACCGCAAATTCACAGCAGCGCTGATTGTACCATCGTTTGGCAACCTCCGTAACTGGGCCACAAAACGTGGTATTACCAGCCCTTCCAACGAAGACCTGGTGAAAAACGCCGAAGTGCTGGACCTTTTTAAACAAGCGGTAGACAAGTACAACCAGTTTTTCAGCCATATTGAACAGGTGAAAAAATTTGTACTCCTCCCCCATGAATGGACCGTTGACGCCGGTGAACTCACGCCTACATTGAAAGCAAAGCGGAAAGTGATCCTGGAGAAATTCAAGAAAGAAATCGACGGTATCTACACCCCGGCCAACGGGAAAGTAGATATAGAAAGTCTTTAAATATTAATTTAAAACCCTTACTTTTGCCACCCGATCCCAGAAATGGGGTATGGCCTCATAGTTCAATGGATAGAATAGAAGTTTCCTAAACTTTAGATACAGGTTCGATCCCTGTTGAGGCTACCACCTAACAACCGCAAGCGCAATACATAAACGCGTTGGCGGTTTTTAATTTTAAGGGGTGTCAGGTTTGTGGTCAATGCTTTCTAAAATGGCAAACGAACCACATAACCTGAAGGCTATTTTTCTTTCTGCCTGGGTTTTAGCTTTCAGCGTTCCTTCTCTAAAATTCTCCCTATTACTATGAGCAGTTGTCAATAACAACTACTGGTAGCGTGCATACAACTACAAGTTGTAGCATTTTTTTGATTCGGAAAATACATCCGGATACCTTTGTTGCGTTGAACAAATAAAAAGAAAGTTCCTATGTTAAACACTAAAATGGTGGGCAATAGCATTGCAACAGCACGAAAGAAAATGAATATTTCTCAGGCCCAGCTGGCCCAACATCTATTCATTAGTCCCCAGGCAGTTGGAAAGTGGGAACGCGGAGAATCAATGCCGGACATTACAACGTTTA
>NZ_DATCVJ010000442.1:0-12513 GCF_036566945.1 Chitinophaga sp.
AGTTCAGACGCCTTGTAGTTACCATTAAAACTGAAGGAATTTCTTTTCTGCCAGCCATTTTCAGCGGCGATATCCTGGTAGTTATAGTTGGTATAGGAAGCCCTGATGCTTCCTTTTTCATTGCTACCGGCAATCGCCACATTCGCAGATGTGGAATGACCATTCCGGAATAAGGAAAGGAAGTTGCCGTTATGCGGAGAGTTCTTCACCATGGAGCTGTCATAAAACATCACGTCCGATCCATCAAAAGCGGGTCCGAAGCTAAAGCGCTTGTTAGGCAGTAACCTGGTTTTTGTACCATTGATGGTAGCATAGGTAGTATCGTAAAGGTTATCTCCCAGGCCGTACTTGTTCTGCAATTTCAGGTAGGAGATAGGCTGTTCTACGGTGTACTGCAGGTTACCTGTCATACCAAATCCTTTTACATTACGACCATTTTTTGTGGTGATAAGCATTACACCATTCGCAGCATCACTACCATATAACACGGTGGCTTTTGCACCTTTGAGGATATCGATAGATTCAATATCATCGGGGTTGATATCATTGATACCTGCGCCATAGTCAAATCCTTGTCCAATGTCGCCACCCAGTTGGGTTTTGCGGTCACTCAGGATTACGCCATCCACCACAAACAGGGGTCTTACATTTTGGTTGGGGTTCATACTGGCAGCACCACGGATATTAATCCTGATACCACCCTGAGGACCGGATGCACCTGTATTTACACCTACACCGGCAGCTTTACCATACAGTGCCAGGAAAGGGTTCATGGTAGTACCGGCTTTGGTCAGTTCATCACCTTTAATAGTACTGATGGCATATCCCAATGTTCCTTTTGGACGTTTAATACCCAATGCAGTGACCACCATTTCATTTAATCCGCTGGAAGCAATGGAAAGGGTTACGTTCACGGAAGTACTGGTACCTACGGTAACAGATTGCGGATCAAATCCAACAGAGCTGAACACCAGCACTACATTTCCTTCCGGTACATCAATGCTGTATTGTCCCTGTACATTGGTCGTGGTACCGGTTTTGGTGCCTTTGATCAGAATTGTTACGCCGGGTACCGGTGCACCGTTGGCATCCTTTACCACCCCGCTTATTTTTCGTATCACCACTTCCGGTATATCGATGTAGGGCGTGGCATTTTCCAGTTTGGCATCTTTCTCTTTTACAGCAATGATTTTACCGATCACTTCATAGCTGAATGGCTGATTCTTGAAAAGCAGCGCCAATACGTCTTCCAGAGAAGCATTCTTAATGGAGATGTCTACCGGCTTACTCTTCTTCAGCATAGCATCTTCATACCAGAATTTATAACCTGATTGTTTCTTGATCTCTTCAAACACCTTTTGAATAGGTGCATTCTTCTGCGATAAGGTTATCTGTTGCGACAAAGTTTTGGCGCTGATCTGCAAACAAACTACCGTTAAAAGGATAGTTGTTAATTTTATTTGCATAATCAGTTGTTTTTTAAGCTTCAGGTGCACGCCCGATTGACGGAATGCCAGGACGCGATCTTTGATGGTTGATAATAGCCCAGGTACATAGACGGGCTTTGCATGACAATTAGATTGCATACATTTGTGGTGTTTGGGTTTAGATAATCTGATTTCTGGTATTATTGATGTCGGTGGCTTACCCAGGCTTATTGCCAGGGGCGGGTGAGATCGCTCCTGGTTTTTTATGCCGGTTCCTCCGTGTCGTTAGGGACCTTTGTTCATTACTAAGTATTTGGTTGATATAAAATGAATAACAAGCTACGGCATCACTATCAGCCTGTGATTGTCCATTTTGAAATGGATTTTGCTGATTTCGAGTAATCGTAATAACTCAGACAGGTTGGCATCTCTCGGAATATCTCCGGTAAAGCTGCGTGCCGGTACATCTCCGCTATATACTACTTCTACATCGTACCACCTTTCTACCTGACGCATGATTGTTTTGATATCTGCACTCTTAAACGAGGTAAGTCCATTTTTCCAGGCTACTGCCAGATCAACATCTGCTTTTTCTATAACGTGCATACTGCCATTTGGTTCGAGCGTAGATTGCTCTCCCGGCTTTAATACATTGAAGGCATCTGCCTTACTTACTTTTACTGCACCTTCCAGTAAGGTGGTTTTCATGGCCGCTTCATCTGCGTAGGCCATTACGTTAAAACTGGTGCCGAGTACGGCTATATCTGCTTTGTTTACGGTAACAAAGAAAGGTTGACTCACATTTTTTACTACTTCGAAATAGGCTTCACCACTCAGTTCTACCCGACGTTCCTTCCCCACAAATGCGGTCGGGAATTTTAGCGAGGAAGCTGCATTCAGCCATACTCTTGATCCATCGGGCAACTCGAGCCGGTATTGTCCGCCTTTGGGCGTTTTTAGTACGTTATAGGCCACGCCACTATTAGGGGAAACCTGTGTCGGATCATATTTCAATAAACCCGGACTGGCGTGTAAATTCACATTGCCGGGTTGAGTCAGGGTGCCGTTTAAATTGCTGTCCAGCGCAATCTCATGACCATTGGCCAGCGTGAGCATTGCTTTGTTCCCTCCCGGAGCAATATCTTTTTGCTCATCTTTCGTCAATGCAGGTGTCGATTTGCTGGTTTTTGGTCCACGGGTCGAGAGTACCCAGGCCCCACCGGCAACAATCAATAACACCGCCGCTGCGGCCCACCGATGCCAACGCACTGGTTTCAAGGGTACCAGTGTTGGCGCCGGCTTCAGTTGCGGGAAAACCTCTTCAGCGGAATCACCGGACTGAATCCAGGCTTCTTCTATCAACAATTCCAGTTGTGTATGGTTATCTGCTGCATTCAGAAAGTCACTTAACTCAGATTGTTCCTCAATCGTGATTATTTTGTTCGAGTATTGACTTAGTAAGTAACGCAGCCTGGTGTTGTCCATTGGTATAGATTGATTCTACACTATAAGACAGCAGGAAGTATCAAAAAGAGGTAATGGGGAAGAAAAATTTTTTTAAGGATGGAAAGAATGGCCCATCATCAATAATAAGATATTGATTTCGGGATGTGCCATGGCATAGTTGCGGATAGAACGAAGTGCCAGTACCATATGTTTTTTAACCGTTTCAAGGGAAATGGCCATGCGCTCCGCTATCTCCGCCTGACGCAAACCTTCATCCCTGCTTAAAAGATAAACTTTCTGACGCTGGGAGGGCAGCTCCGCAATCGCCTGGTCTATAATACGACGGAAATTCTTAATGGCAGTATCTTCTTCTTCCTGTTCCTGGATGTCGGCAATACTGAGTTCCCATGCCTGTTTCCGGGCCAGTTCCCTGCCTAGTTTCTTGAGAAAGGATAAGCTGTAGTTACGCGCTATTGCGTAGAGATAAGGATGGAAATGTTCGACCTGGCTTAGCTTCTCGCGCTTTTCCCAGATCCGGATAAAGATTTCCTGCACAAGTTCTTCTGCCAGTGGCCGGGACCCGGTCAATTGCATTACGAAAGCACCCAGTCTGTTACGATACGTATGAAATAGCTGCGCGAAAGCCGCTTCATCGCCTTGCGACACCCTGAATAGTAAATCTGGTTCACTATTTAATTGCACGGTATTCAAATATATTTTAAACGATTTCCTTTAAACGTGAATGCTGGTTGATGTACTGGTGTAAAGATATGTATTCCTGCCATGATAAAAAATCACATGTTGCGTCGCCCGGGGCCCCCCGCTTTCTTCCTACAAAAGAATGCCGTTTGGGAAAAATAGTGCGCTCTTCTTCCCAAATTTCAAAAAGTAGAAAAAAATTTGTGAAACTGATTGGTTGCGCATATATTTGCAACCGAACAGTTGCTCAACAGAATTTTGATCACATGAGAAGAGATGTTTTTCAAGCTATCGCAGACCCGACAAGACGGGCCATTATTATGCTCATTGCCGTACAGGCAATGACGCCGAACGCCATTGCAGAACATTTTGAGACCAGCAGACAGGCCATTTCCAAACATTTACGCATACTCACAGAATGTGAACTGGTAAAACAGGAGCAGCAGGGCAGAGAAATATTTTATACCCTCGAAGTAAATAAAATGAAAGAAATAGATAAATGGTTAGGGCAACTTAGAAAGATCTGGGAAGACCGCTACCATCAACTCGATAATCTGTTATTAACCATCAAACCAAATAAAAAATGAAAAGTATTCAGCAATTCGACTTCCTTGTTGACAAGGTTAAAAACACGCTCACCGTTAGACGGGAATTTCTTGCAGATCGCCAGCTGGTATGGGATGCTCACACGAAAAGTGAATTACTTGATCAATGGTTTGCTCCTGCACCACTTACCACTAAAACCAAAACCATGAGTTTTACGGAAGGCGGCCATTGGCTGTACGCGATGGTAGAACCCAATGGCACAGAATATTGGGGACGTATGGATTATGAAAAAATCCAAGCCATCGATTCCTATGCAGGTTTAGATGGATTCTGTAACGATAAAGGTGAACTCAATCCGGAACTGCCCCGCGCTAAATGGAATGTTACCTTTACGGATCTGGAAGACAATACATTGGTGGAAACCATTGTTAGCTACAATTCGCTCGCGGACATAGAAGCCGTTATTAACATGGGTATGGAAGCAGGCATGACTTCCACCATGGAAAGACTGGACGATTTGTTGTTGAAGCTGCGTAAATAAGTGCAGACCCCAATAAAAAGGAGAACGCAACAGCTGCGTTCTCCTTTTTTATTTTTTATCAAATTCGAAGTATCGTTAAAACTTAATCAACAGTTTTTCTGCGATCAGCTTACTGTCTTTGTAATATTCGAAATGCCATTCTCCGTTCTTCTTCATCACAATCCCGTGCGCTGTCCCATTGTCGGCAATGAAATAATCGGGCGCCGATGTTTTCAACAGGGTTAACACTATTTTAGGTGCGGTATCGATTAATTGATATCCGTTAGCGGTGGGCTGTGCATACAGTGTGCCGGCGGCTTCCTTTGTTTCCGGTGCTACCGGTGTGGTGGCAGGCAGGGAAGGAGTGGGGGCAGCAGTAGCTGCAACGGTAGCGGCAGCAACAGGAGCAGCTACTGCTGCTTGCTGAGGGGCCGCATTCACGGTGCCATTGTAAGCATATGGTACATCATTCAGAGAAGTAAAGGCATCTCTTAACGCAAGATTATAGGAGGTAGCAAATTCTTTCTCCCTGCTTTTTCCTTCTTTACTTTTAAAAAGAATATTCCCCTGACAATCCTTTAATATCACCGTAAGATTGGTTACAAACAATCCTTTTTTCTGTGCCACATCGGTGGTCAGTGCATTACATCTGTTACCGGCCAGTTCTTTCGGGATGTCTGATTCAAAATAAACCGTAAATCCTTTTTCTTCCAGCAGCGATTTGGTCACCGTGTTTAACCCATACTGGTTTTCTTCTTTGGAAAAATTGAATTTTTCCGGTACCACCACATATTTGTAGTTATTGATGGTGTTCTGCGCATACCCGGAAAATGAAGCAAAGAGACATAGTAATAAAGCGTATCCTTTCATATAATATTTTGTCTGCTAATTTGGACGAATATATACAAAATAATGATCAAAATCAGCGGAACCCGGACACCCACGTGGAGGCTATATATTGATAATCCTGCGGAGAAGCTTTCCTCCACCGTAGGATTTACCGCAGCTCTTTTTAAAAAGCAGCGGCGAATTCTTTTGCAAAATCTGCCAGTTTTACTTTTCCCAGCACCGCCGGCGGATGAAGGGCATAGTCGGCCAGTAATGCCCCGCTTCGGGTGCTGGCGCCTATTTCCACGAAGTTCCTGGCCAAAGGCGCAGGTACGCCATTCTTTTCCAGGTTTTCCTGCAATTGATCGTCGGTGAAGGTCACCCATTTTAAATCGGGCTGGCCTATAGCCGCGCCTATTGCCTGGGCAATCTCATGGGGCGTACACTCATCGCTGGCGATGTACCTTACTTTCCGGCCAGTAGCCGGTGCGAGGATCTCTTCTGCAGCGGCTGCGGCAATGTCAACAGGTTGCACCAGCGCTAATTTATCATCGCCGCCAAAGTTGGAGCCCATAAAGCCCGCTTCTTTTATCATCTTCGTAAAACCAAACAAATTATAATAGAAGTAGCCGGGGCGTAAATGGGTAATCGCTATGCCAGGCAGCTCATTCAGCATGTTTTCTACGTGATGTGCGCCCAGGATGAATCCGGTACCCTTGTCTAAATGCGCACCATAGCTGCTCAGATACACCACGTGCTTTACAGCGGAGTGTTGTAGGGCCTGTACATAGTTACTCCCAATATGGCGATAATACCCCACCTGATCCATGGTGCCAAAGTTCGGCGGTACCATGGCAAACAAGGTATCGGCGTTAGCGATAGCAGCAGTAAGAAAACCCATATCTTCCAACGAACCAATGGCAGCAATGACCCCCAGGGCTTCTATGTCTTTTTGTTTTTCCGGCTTGCTGCTGATAACGGTAACGGTATGTCCTTTTTGTACTAATTCCTTTGCCAGTGGCTGGCTGATGTTGCCTAGTGAACCGGTTATTACAATATTCATGTGTTTTAGTTTTTGTTTCCCAGGTAACTCTGGTAACACAAAGGTCTATGTAACACAACTTATTACTGTAGTGGAATCTATGATTATTGTAGCCATTTCCGGGGTTAGTTGAATGAATGCCGGAATGCCAATGGCGACAACTGCGTTTTACTTTTGAATAATTTGCTGAAAGATTGGGAATGTTCAAACCCCAGTTCATAGGCAATTTCACTAACCGATAAATCTGTTGTCGACAATTTCTCTTTTGCTTTTTCTATTAGTTTATCATGGATATGTTGTTGGGTGCTTTGGCCTGTCAACGTTTTGAGCATTCCGCTTAAATAATTGGGCGATACGTTTAAGGTGGTAGCAATGTACTGAACAGTAGGCAATCCGTTTTTAATGATGTCATCACCATTGAAATACTCCGTCAGTATATCTTCCAGCCGATTCAATACTTTATGATTGGTGATTTTCCGGGTTAAAAACTGCCGGTGATAGAATCTTTCGGCATAGGTCAGCAATAATTCAATCTGGGCAATGATTACCGGCTGACTGAATTTATCTATGTTGGCGCCATATTCCTGTGCTATGTTTTGCATGATGGCGGTCACGGTGGTTTCTTCCTTTTCAGAAAGATACAGGGCTTCGTTTACGGCGTAGTCAAAATACTCGTATTGTTTGATGCTGCTGGCTAAATGCGTATTCCATAAAAAATCGGGATGAACAATCAGCAGCCATCCTGCATGGTTTATTGCTTCCCCTGCTGCTACTTCTATTTTAAATACCTGTCCGGGAGACATAAACGTCATCAGGCCTTCGTCAAAATCGTATTCCTGTTGGCCATACTTCATCCTCGCATTAAAGTTTCTCTTAAGTGCGATGGCGTAAAAATCGGCCACTAAATTCACAGACTCATAACCCGGTATTTGTTTGATGGCTTCAAAGTTAATGACGCTGATGAGCGGATGTCCCGGTTTGGGCAGTTGCATCAACTGGTGATAGTCACTGATTGTTTTTATCCGGTGAGGCTGTACGTTTTTCATGAGCTGCCTT
Source organism: Chitinophaga sp. (assembly GCF_036566945.1). Classification (GTDB taxonomy): domain Bacteria; phylum Bacteroidota; class Bacteroidia; order Chitinophagales; family Chitinophagaceae; genus Chitinophaga. The sequence goes on from NZ_DATCVJ010000442.1 coordinate 7,565, forward strand.
TATTTTGCGGTGATGGGCGCTTTTTTTAATCTTCCCCAGGCTATAAAAATAGCTATAAATGCACAGAAAATGTTCATCCCAATCACGGATGCCTCTCCTCTGGACACGTGAAAGACGGTGGCGCAGATCATCAGGACAACAACGCCTATAGCCGCCCATACGGCGAGCAGTGGCTTCATACGCAGTAAAGAGGGGAGTATTAAACCAAGGGCGCCCAGTAAGTCAATGACCCCTAACCATCTTACCACGGCTGCAGGAACCTGTCCGGTCCATGGCATCATCGGGGTTATTTTTTCAATAGGTTGAAATTTTAATGCGGCGCCTGTGATCAGAAAAAGAGCGACCAGGATTTGTGCTGCCCATAAGGTAACGTGTATTGTTTTAGAAGCTGTTTGCGGATAGGTCATGTGTTGCTGAATTTTTAATAATGGCACAAACCTACTTATATTTGGTTTCAATTGGATAGCGCTATCCAATTGGATAGTATCATGAAAAAATTAAAAGGAAAACTGCATATATGCTAACAAAAGGTGGATGTCCCAAAACAGCGCTTTCTATCAAAGACGCACTGGAAGCACTGGAAGGCAGATGGAAGTTGTTGATATTATTTTCCCTGGCATCAGGCCCCAAACGCTTCCGGCAAATATCTAAGGAAGTGGAGGGGATCACTGATAAAACTTTGTCGAAAGAGTTGAAAAGTCTGGAGACGAATGAGCTGGTGGAAAGAGCTGTATATGATACTTTTCCTCCTACGGTTGAATATACCATTACTCCGCACGGGAAGTCACTTGAAACCGTGATGGATGCTTTACATTATTGGGGGCTGGCACATCGGAAGAAAATTATGGGGAAATGATTTCTTTGCCGCGGCTTGCCGGGCGGTTGTTGGGGGCATGTAACTAATCAGTATAGTTACATGCCCCTTGCATTTATTTTCTTCTGGCAGTTAAATATTTTCTCACAGGAATATCATACAGTACCATTACCAGGTACGCAAAGCCAATTAAAAGGATCGTTCCTCCAATAATCACCAAAGATAATTCTGTGGTGCCGGGTTTATGCGAAGTATAATAATTTGCGAAGATCCACATGGCAACATAATGCGTCATATACAGCGGGTAAGAAATTTGTCCGGAAAAAACGCATACTTTTTTTAATGCAGGAGTGAGGTGAGCACCGGCACCCAGGGAAATGATCAACGGGAAATAAACCAATACCACCAACAGTTCGGCCAGCCAGTTCAACTTAATATAAGGCATTAAAATGGCGGACATCAGCAATATACCCGTACCAATGAAGCCCAGTCTGTTTTTGATAATCAGGTTAAAACGGAAAATAATGATACCTGCTAAAAAAGACCAGGCAATACGCGCGGAGCCGTCCCAGAAGCTATCTTTACCCCATCCACCCATCAGGTTTCCGGCACGGTAGGCCACAAAGGAAAGTGCTGCAGCAGCGATCACGGCTAAGATCACCAGGTAGCGGCGACTGATTTTATAAAGCACAAAAGCATAAAAAATATTAGCCACATATTCCCAGAATAATGACCATGCAGGAGCATTAAAGCTGAACAGGTTAAAATAACGATCCGGCATAATAGGCAAAGGGATCAGGAAAATGGAGCTGAGAAAAATGACCGCTACCTGCGTAAACCCGAGCACCTGCGGAGACAGGCCGAAAGGATTCCAGAGAAAGCCTAACAAGCCCAGTACAGATCCCATCACCACCAGGGGGTGTAATCGAATGACTCTGGAGATAAAAAATTCCCGCACACCCATTTTCACTATACGATTGTCGTAAGCATATGCAATTACAAATCCGGATAAACAGAAAAAGAAGTCTACCGCCAGGAACCCATGCCCGATGAAGTTCTTGCTGTAGTCTGAATACACGATTTCCATAAAATGAAAGACCACTACTGATATAGCTGCGATTCCCCTTAATCCGTCCAGAATCTCAAAATGTTGTTTGGTTTTTAGCACATCCGGGCTAAGCTTGTTCACGTTCATTGATCACTATTTAATTTAATATTCCGGCCATGACAACCGTAATGGTACGTTGAGACTTATAAAAACGGGCGGTAAGATACGGCTAACATTTTAATCTTCCTACGTAATACGTTTTGTAGTGGATGAACGGAAAGACAACGGTTTTCACGGCCCTTTCTGCCGGCCTGCGGCTTCATCTGTAATGGGTTGGCCTGTTTTCGAAAAAATGTATTAAATTTGCGGCTTATTTTAAGAGAAAACAGTGCATGCATAACCTGGTGGACGAGCGATCAGCGTTTTGCACTTTTGACGAATCAACCACGGTGAATGCATTAGCCGCAGGGCTCACCTTTTCGATAAACGACGCGCCACACCCGCTTTGCCGGCTGGCAGCCAGCCAACTACAGTTACATCTGCAGTATCAGGAGGAGTGGAAGCATAATTTTGGGTTGTCATCTGAGGCAAACGGTGTGATTATAGGAAAAATGTTCGGCGTATTGGCCGTTCGCACAAAAGAAGATGAACTGGGTTACCTGGCGGCATTTTCAGGCAAATTAGCAGGTGGCAACCACCATGCAGGATTTGTTCCGCCCATCTTCGATGGCCTGGTCGAAGGAGGATTTGTAAATACCGGCATGACAAAGCTGACGCAGATCAATCAGGAAATTACTGCCCTGGAATTATTTGACCCCGAAGCAAATGCCCCGCAGATCCATCTCCTGAAAACATTACGGAAGAACCATTCCATTTCTCTGCAAAATAAAATTTTTGAACAGTACCACTTTTTGAATAAGGCGGGCGAATCAAAAAGCTTAGTGGAAATTTTTGCTAACACCGTGTATAAGAAACCACCGGCTGGCGCCGGAGAATGCGCGGCCCCCAAGCTCTTACAATATGCCTTTCGCCATGAAATGGAGCCATTAGCCCTGGCCGAATTCTGGTGGGGCCTGTCGCCCAAATCCGCTTATTGGCAACACGGACATTTCTATGCACCCTGTCGTGAAAAATGCGGACCGATACTGGCGCATATGCTGGGAAATTAAAAAATCCCTTCAGTGCCCTGTTTTAGACCCTATATTTGAATGCTATGAAACCAACTATACTATTGATCCCCGAAAAGACAGATGCTGAATTTGAGCAGGTTTTTGCCACCTGGACAAACAAAGGAGGACGCATACAGCGACTGGGAAAGTATTGGGTCCGTGATGAAGCACTGGCCAACCAGGAAATTGCCATCTATGGCAACCAGACATTTGCATTGGTCCTCGCCCAGATTTACGATGTAACCCTGCTCTCTCCCGACGATACATTCATCGCAAGACTCGAACAGCAGTGGACCAAACGGCATATTACGCTGCAGCAAATAGGGCAAATGACCACGGCAGATTTTCCTGTTTTCATTAAGCCGGTCATCCCGAAAATATTTATTGCCGGTATTTTTGAAACCTTGTCCGACTTTCAGCAAGCTACCGCCGGATTAAACGACGAGGAAGAAATTCTCGTTTCAGCTATCGTGGAATCGATTCAGGCAGAAGCCAGGAGCTTTATTAAAGACGGCATTGTCATGGATGTTGCGCTTTACGAAGGCACAGCCGATCTGGTAACGGCAGAAAATTTCCTGATAGATTTTATCGGCCACAAAAAAGAAGAACTACCCCATGTAGTGGTGGTTGATATTGCCTACACTGAACAGACAGGCTGGTTTGTACTTGAATTTAATGCTTGCTGGGGCGCGGGATTGAATAACTGCAACGCCGAAAAGGTGATAGACTGCATTATCAGCGCCACCCAAAACTAATACACCCAATTTTTAAAACATGAATAAATACGAACGATTAAAAAACGAGCTGGAAACAACCGGCACCGGAAAAATGAAAGCCTTTGGCACCTCTATGTTACCCATCCTGAAAAGCGGTACCCTGCTTACTTTTATAAAAGCTCCCGAATATGCTATTGGCGATATCGTATTCTGCAAAGTAAAAGGCAGGTATATTGACGCCCACAAGGTGATTAAAAAAGACACCAACAAAGGATGCCTGATCGCCAATAACCACGGTTATGAAAACGGCTGGACCAAGGTAATTTATGGAAAGGTGATTGCCGGCGAATTTGAAAACAGAATGATCTACAAGAAAGATTGATGCGATAAGCAGCTAACCCCTCCCACCTTACGAATACTTAAACAAGTTTTCCCGTCCTGCAAAAAGTTGCCTGATAAATGCCAGCAGTGGCTCCCCGGCGAAGGTAATGGTCAGTTCATGCGACCCGTAAATGATCCACTCATAATGTTCATCAAAATAAGCAGTTTCGTAACTGTCCGGATTAAAGTCGGCCGGGGTTATTTCGGTAATGACACCTTCTTCTGTTATTTCCAGCAGATAGGGTCTGGCATGCCCGTCAATAAAGCGGCGCAGGGATTCGTAGTCTGCTGTTGTTACGTCTCTTTTAGCGAGATATACAACTTCAGAAGGAGATTTGGGATCGATGGGGTCCCAATAGTTTCCATCATAATTCCAGCGTTCCAGCAACTGTAGATCTACTTGCTCCTTTTCTGTTGCATCCAGGCGCCTGCGATGGGGGAGTGGGGCGGTTTGTTCCAGTGCTTCGGGCGTGATGGTTTGTATAAAATGAATGAATTTTTCCCGCTCCTGCTGAATGGCGGCAGTTTCAATGGGATGCTCTTCATCTTCTGTAAAAGGAAGTCCGGCGGAAAGCCCAATCTGCACCAGCGTTTCGCGGGAAACAGCGGGATTACCCACCAGCACTTCTATTTCACCGAGGATGGCGGAAAGCATATTATAACGGGGAAATAAATCGTAATCACTATCGGAATAAGTATACACCGGAAAATCCTGGCCGGAACGTTCGTTCCTGTACCTGTTGGCCCAATGGGCATGATGGTCTATACAATAACGGCGTGCAGCTGTAATCAGCGCTTCAGTAAAGGTCATTTTGCAATGA